>NZ_CEZLMY010000097.1:0-6703 GCF_983033635.1 Psychromonas sp.
AACCTATTGGTTCGCCCCTAGATTTGTAGACAACTCATATTATATCGGGGGCGAAAGCGAGTTAACTTTCTAAGGCGCACAAAGCGCCTTAGCTTTACGACTTTTTCTTTAATGTAATGATTTAAAGAATAGAAGGTATGAGTGTCCTGCCTTTTCTGGTGGGAAAGACGCCATCACCTCTCTAAGCTGCTGTCGCAGACACAGAGCCCTGTGATTCTTCGTTGCTATTTTCGTTCTTAGTTTCGTACTCAGTTTCGTACTCAGTTTCATTCTCAGTTTCGTACATATCTTCTTGAGAATCAACTAGCTGCTTAATTAACTCAGGAAGTTCATTGCGGTAAAAGGCGGCGTTATGGCCACTCGCGGCGGCAGGTAATGAACGTACAAATAAGCTAACTTGTTCTTGTACAAGATCGAAGTTAATACTATCGGGACCACCGGTCGGCATAGCGCTGATAACGTTCTTAAGCAACCGTTCACAATGTTCTATGCTTTTAATTGTAACTGGTTGAAAAACAAAGAAGTTATTAGCAATGCGATAGACCGACTCCTGTCCTCTTATCGTTAATATTTCTTGTTCGACTAGTCGTTTCACATCTGCCTTAAAATTATCTTTTATTGTAGCGACACGTAAAACAATGGCTTTCTTATTTTCCTCTATGACCTTTCTTTTCTGCGCTTCTACATAAAAATAGGCAACGACAAGTATAACTAAAACGGGTATTACAAAATATGCAATAACTTCTAACATTTAATACATCCAATATTTAGCATCGTCCAGTCAGCAGACTAATAAATTCACTTAACCAGACCAAAGAATTTTAATACCAACTAAGTTTTAACAAACTCAGCCAGCAATTTACCACAAAAAATAGATCTTCAACTTTTTGTACATTTATCTATCTATAGATCAACAAATTCAACATTTTCGGTAATGCACTCGGCATTAATGCAAAATCAATGCCCTTGCAATACAGCTCTTGTTTGAATGGATATTACTATCAAAACTAGAGTAGTTTGCAAATTTATAATTAATGATCAACCTTAGATAAGGTTGAGGATTATGATCTATTTTCCAGATCGTTCAAGTTTTTTTTAAAGATCCTTAAACGTTCGGCATTGAAGTACAGCGCTCGGTGTTATCCCTGTAATTGTTTTTTCTGGTTGGTACATTGAGAACGTTCTCAATGTAAAAAAATAGAGTTTGGGCTGGGTTCTAAATCCAAAAGCTCTTCCGAAATAAATCTCAAACAGAAAGATGTTGTTAGTGATGAAGAGATCAGCCTTCTTGCTTCCGAGCTTTCCAGACACACCCGTACGCAATGAGCGAAGGATTGAACAGATCGGCAAACACATAACCATGGCTGTCACCGCGGACACTCAATCGCAGAGTGTTGTGGCTGAGGGGGCTGTCAACTTAACGATAACATCACCAATTATGCGATAATCTGATGATGAATAATTCTAATATGTATGCAGGTTATCGTTATCCTGCTCAGGTCATTAGCCATGCTGTTTGGCTTTATCATCGATTCACCCTCAGTTTCCTAGATATCGAGGAACTATTTGCCCCTAGAGGTATCATCGGAAGTTATGAAACTATTCGCCAGTGGTGCAAAAAGTATGGGCCAAGCTATTGTAAGCAGGTAAAAAAGAACCGAGGGCAACTTGGCGATACCTGGTATTTGGATGAGGTTTTTATCAAAATTAACGGTGTTTTGCATTATCTTTGGCGAGCAGTCGATCAAGATGGTGATGAAATTGATATTTTGGTTCAGAAACGTAAGGATAAACAAGCAGCGATGCTTTTTTTCAAAAAGCTATTAAAAGGGCAGGAAGGGATGCCATTTGAGCTTGTCAGCGATAGACTTCGGAGTTATTCAGCAGCCAAAAAAGAGCTAATACCAAGTGTTGAACACTCTACAATGCAATATGAAAATATATAGATGTGAGCTATCCCATCAACCCACTCGGCAACAAGAGAAGCAGATGCGTAAATTCAAATCATACGGGAAAGCTCAAAGGTTCCTTAGTTGCCATGGCGTCGTGAATAATCTGTTTAGGCCTGGTCACCACTTACTCCAAGCGAAACACTACCGCGCTTTCCGTGAACGCTCATTTTCTGAATGGGCTAGGGTTAATTGTGTCCAAAATTTAGATTAAGGTTAATTTTATTGACTTTAATCGGCCCTAGCAGATAAGTTGACAATACCCACTGAACTGTTGTTCAGTTCGCTATAGGGTAATATTTGATGACAGCTAAGCTGCCACGATATGTTAATATCCGTTGATTTCCATCTACTATCTGCCCATGAATATATCTCCTCGACAGTTGATGCACTTCACCATCAGGAGACAGCAACGCAAAACGTGTATTGGTGCCACCAATATCGGCAATTAGGCGCTCAGGTCGAGACAATGCTTGACCCAATTCTTGGTTATCTGTTAATTGAAGCATCGCAGACGTCAGTAAATACGCTGTTGTGTATCTGCATCAAAAAATACCACTTTTGACATATCCAACAGAAGTGGCATCAATTCATCTACCTTACATTGGGTGGTTGGGCGAACACGGCAAACTGTTTTTACATCATTGATTCGCACTGTAATCAGCGTGTCTGGCCCTGTCGGTTCAATAATTTCTACGGCACAACTCAGCATGGCGCTATCAGCTTTTTCTTCACCTTGCTGAGTGATTTGTTCAGGTCGAATACCAAGAACAACGGTTTTGCCAGCGTAGCTCTCTAGTCCTGCGATAGTTTGTTTAATCGGCAATTGATGTTGCACACCACCACTTTCCAGACTTGTCTGCATAGAACCATCCATTTTCTCAATCTGACAAGGGATGAAGTTCATTGAGGGGCTGCCCATGAAACCGGCGATAAACTGATTGCATGGATTGTCATAGATCTCTTGTGGTGACCCAACTTGTTGTATTTCACCATCTTTCATCACAGCGATGACATCACCCAGTGTCATGGCTTCAATCTGGTCATGGGTGACGTAAACGATGGTCGTCCCCACACGCCGGTGCAATCTCTTGATTTCACCGCGCATCTCGACACGTAACTTGGCATCCAGATTTGATAGGGGTTCGTCAAATAAGAAGATCGAAGGGTCGCGAGCTAAGGCTCGGCCCATGGCCACGCGCTGGCGTTGCCCGCCTGATAGTTGCTTTGGTTTGCGATCCAGCAAGGGTTCGATTTGCAGTAACTTTGACACTTTATCGACAATCGCTTTCTGCACAGATTTTTCTGTCTTGCGAATTACTAATCCGAATGAAATATTCTGGCGAACCGTCATATTAGGGTAGAGCGCATAGGATTGAAATACCATCGCAATATCACGATCTTTCGGAGCCAAATGTGTGACATCCCGATCTCCAATGAAAATGCTGCCATTACTCACTGGTGCTAAACCTGCGATCATATTTAGCAGGGTCGATTTACCACAGCCTGATGGTCCAACTAAAATTAAAAACTGACCCGGTTTTACTTCTAAATCAATTCCCTTGAGCACCGTCACTTTGCCATAGGTTTTTCCAACATTCTGTATTTTTAAAGCTTGCATAATAGTGCTCCTTACCCCTTAACAGCGCCTGCTGTGAGTCCCTTAACGAAATACTTACCGGCTACCACATACACGAGCAAGGTTGGTAGTGCAGCAATAATCGCAGCATTCACTAATTCAATGGGAATGCAGATGTAATAGCAATTATTTTTGTAAGCAAATGATTTAATTTACTTTGTGAAATAACTGCTGTAGAAATCCATTTTTCAAAAAAGAGTCCGTTAATTAATATAATATAGACGATCAACAGGAAGTTTGGAGTTCCAGTCATGAATAAAAAATAAATGAGGGGCATCAGCTTTAGGCCCGACCTGAATTCGTCAACTTAACCGAAAGGTTGTGTTGGAGAAAAGAGAAATAGGACTTATATGGTCACTCCTCGTGATTCCCGCATTCAGTCATCCGTCATGTTTTAGCGGGAATATCTGCACTTATCCTGTTTTTAGAAAAGATAGGACAACCACTTTTCTTTTTTAATCAATTCAGTGCATTACAACTTAAAGCCAATTAAGTTAGGTGAAAATGTTTGACTGTATCAGAAACTCAATCGTGATTTTTAGGCATAAAAAAGCCGTAACATAATGAAATGTTACGGCTTTTTTATAGGTGGTGTGGGGGGATGTCAAGTTTACACTGTAAATTATTGATTTTTGAAGCGTATCGTTTTTGTTTTTTGATTGGTACTAGCTGCGGTACTAGTTTAAAGAAAAGTCATAATAAAAATAAAAGCTTTTTTTACTGTTTAGATAATAGTTTGGGCGTTTAGAAACATCACCTGTTTTTTACTTACCCAATCCCCTTGATTTTTAATAAGTCGCATGTGCCAACTAACTGTTTTTAACGCTTGATATGGTCTAAATTTTATCAAGCAAGCAAATTTTGAATGTTCATTAGTAATAATGAAATCTAATATACAGTTAGAGTTGGAGAAAAAACATGAAGCCTTGTCGAGAATGTCAGCATGAGATATCTGAACAAGCCATGGCTTGTCCGCAATGTGGAGCACCGTTCCCCGCGAAAGAGAAGTGGGATGGATGGGGGGTTGAGTACAAATCCAAGGCAACGTTTTATGGCCTTCCCTGGCTGCATATTTCCTTCAAGTACAGAGCAGGTGGTCGACCTGTTCCTGCAAAGGGAATCATCGCCATTGGCCAGTTTGCCTGCGGCATCTTCACCATTTCGCAGTTTGGAATTGGTGTTGTGAGCATCAGTCAATTTACGATTGCAGGCTATGCTTTAGCACAGATTGCCATAGCATACTCCCTCATCGCACAAATAGGACTCTATATTGATGAAGGATATGGACAGATTGTAAAGAGCTTAGGTGAATTGTTGGAAATGCTCTAATAAAGGCATAAATGCCGACTTGGGTGCACGGCGCGTGCCCCCACGGGTTATTGCAAACGTTAGCCATGGGAAGAGAACAATGAAAAATTTCCAATCAGATCGAAAGCTCGCATTTACCAGCAAAGCAGGTGTTATTTTCGTTATTATGCTTATTATCGGCTGTTCACCCTCTACTTCGGAAATATGGGTAGAGGGAAAACCCAAACATCATACACAGAATGGCTTTCGTAACTATCCTGTTATTCCAGATCCTCCTCCCGTAGGTGCTGCATTTTATTTTAGGCGTGTTACGGACTCTTTTTTTCTACCTGATGTTGCTGACGACCACTATCTACCTGAAAAAGACTCAATTCGTGAGTTTCAACAATTGAATGGGCAAGATTCAATTACGTGGCTTGGGCACGCCACTTTTCTAATAAGAATTAATGGAAAGACCGTTTTGACAGATCCATTTCTTACTGAATATGCAAGCCCATTATGGATTTTTGGATCCAGAAGGTATGTTCAACCTGGCATCAGTTTGGATAACTTACCTCCTATCGACATGGTAGTTGTTTCCCATAATCATTTTGATCACCTTGATGCAGAAACCATTGAATCTTTGCAAGGAAAAGAAAATATCTATGTTTTTGTTCCGCCAGGGTTAAAACCTTTTTTTAAAGATAGGGGGTATACCAATATCGAGGAGCTTGATTGGAATGAGAGTTTTTCATATGAAGGTATTGAATTAAAGGCATTACCGGCAGTTCATTATTCAGGGAGAGAATTGAATGATAAGAATAAAACATTGTGGTGCTCCTGGTCTATCTCATCACAATTCGAAAAAGTCTATTTTTCTGGTGATACATCCTATTCACCAACAATCTTCAAAACCATCGGTAAAGAAAATGGACCTTATGATTTGGCAATTGTATCTATAGGAGCTTATAAAACTAGGAAATATGGGCCCGCATCTCATCTCACGCCGGAAGATGCAGTAAAAGTAGTGATAGAAACAAAGAGCAGTGTTGCTGTCGCAATGCATTGGGGAACAATTGAAATATCTGATGAGTCGCCTTGGGAGCCACCTGTTCGTTTCAACAAAGCAGCGAATGATAATGGTATATCTTCCGAGCAAACCTGGGTAATGAAAATTGGAGAAACTCGTCTTCTACCAAGTAAGAAGAGAAAATGAATTCGGCATGTGTAACAAGGCACTGTTGCCGGACAAATTTGCCGCAAAGTACGGCGTTAATACAGTCTCTTCCAAAATTGATTTCTAAGTCGGTTGGGGGCGGAAGCGCCTTAGTGCAATTGTTCAAGCAGCGCATGTCTGCCCAATAGTATGGATTACAGAGCTGACACTCGTGATGGTTATATTCTGTAAATCGCATAATTAAGGGATACTCCCTAGGATTCATCTGAATCATGTTCCTCCTGTGTTTCACCCTGCAGGATATAGGCGGGAATTTTTCCAGTAAATAGACAAAAAAATCGGTATCAACTACTCTCATATATATCGTTCAGGGGAAACGATATGTTGCTGGGAGCGTATGGTACTCGCTATTAATGTCAATGAAGGGATAGATAACTAATACCAAAGGAACTAAAAAGGTGATCAGTCTTACTTGTTAAAATCAACCCTAACTGCGTTATGAGTTTTGAAGTGAGAACAACTATCTCCTGCAACTCATGCCTTGTTAGTGCCAATTTTTCCTGCGCAATACTTGATCACTTTATTAATTCCTTTGGTATTAATCGTTTACAGGCACTGCTTAACGATAAACTGATCGACCAGTTTTTATAG
>NZ_CEZLMY010000097.1:6713-13108 GCF_983033635.1 Psychromonas sp.
ACAGGAAAGGAATTTCCGGTCAAAACCTTGTATGAAGGTGCTCTTGAACGATTGCAAAGGTACCCCGGCTCCGTAGATGCCATTGTCGGCTACTGGGACTTTCCGGTTAGCACCATGCTTCCTATATTGTGTAAATCCTTAGGCCTGCCTTCTCCCAGCTTTGAAGCGGTGCTCAAATGCGAACATAAATATTGGAGCAGGCTGGAGCAGCGCCGGGTGATCCCGGAATATATCCCCGATTTTTGCGCAGTTGATCCTTTTAAGGATGATTATCAGCAGCAGATCACCCTCGATTACCCCTTCTGGCTTAAGCCGGTGAAAGCGTCTTCATCACACCTCGGGTTTATGGTGCGTAATGATAGTGAACTCGAAATGGCGATTGAGGAGATACGCAAGAAAATCTACTGCTTTGCCGCGCCGTTCAACTACCTGCTGCAATTTGCTGAACTGCCTGATGATGTCGCCGCTGTCGACGGCTATCACTGCATCGCTGAAGGGATCATCTCGCGTGGCCAGCAATGCACGCTCGAAGGCTATGTCTTTGATGGAAAGCTATGTGTTTATGGGGCCGTCGACTCGATCCGCGAAGGCGAGCATAGTTCCAGCTTCTCCCGCTATCAGTATCCATCATCGATCCCACAGCCTATCCAAGACAAAATGATCGCCGTCACCGAGCGTTTTCTTACCTATATCGGCTTTGATAACGGCCCGTTCAATATTGAGTATTACTGGGAGGAGGAGAATGACCATATCTGGTTGCTGGAGATCAATACCCGCATTTCCAAGTCGCATTGTCCATTATTCCGCAATGTCGATGGTATGCCCCACCATCAGGTAATGCTGGCTCTGGCGCTGGGGAAACAGCCTGTGTTCCCGCATCGTCAAGGTCCATACCGGTACGCGGCCAAGTTCATGTGGCGGGAACATGCAGATGCTATGGTTAACAGGGTACCGACAGAGCAAGAGGTGCAGACTGTTACTCGCCGCATCGCTGGTACTGAGATCCAGCTGCATATTCGAGAGGGTATGCATCTGTCTGATCTTAATTATCAAGACAGTTACAGCTACGAGATCGCTGTAGTTTTTATCGGCGGCGACAGCGAGCAGGAGCTGTTGCAGAAATACCGAGATGTGCAACAGGCGTTGCCATTGGAACTTGTGCCACTTTCCTAAATCACATACATGATAACAACAAGGGGGAAATATGACGGTTGTTGAACACTTCACACACAAAATCCGACACATCGAACACTGCTGGATCCCGATGGCCGACGGCATTCGACTGTCTGCCCGTATCTGGATGCCCGAAGGTGCAGAAACTAAGCCTGTACCGGCGATTTTTGAATATATTCCTTATCGTAAGCGTGATGGGGTGAGATTACGCGACGAAACCATGCATCCTTATTTTGCCGGGCACGGCTATGCCTGTATCCGTGTCGATATCCGTGGTAGCGGCGACTCGGAGGGCGTGCTGACTGACGAATACCTGCAGCAGGAACTCGATGACGGAGTCGCTGTTATTGAGTGGCTGGAAAAACAGCCATGGTGTGATGGAAGCGTCGGCATGTACGGTATCTCCTGGGGGGGATTCAACGGCCTGCAGATTGCAGCGATGCAACCGCCGCAGCTTAAGGCAATCATCAGCGTTTGCTCTACCGATGACCGCTACGCCGATGATGTGCACTATATGGGAGGCTGCCTGCTGGGTGATAACCTTTCCTGGGCCTCGACGATGTTTGCCTACAACTCCCTGCCGCCGGATCCTAAAATTGTCGGTAACAAGTGGCGTGAGATGTGGTTTGAGCGCCTTAAAGGCAGTGGCTTGTGGTTGGATACCTGGCTTAATCATCAGCACCGTGACGAGTACTGGCAACATGGCTCCATCTGCGAAGATTTCTCTAAGGTGCAGACTCCGGTCATGGCGGTGAGCGGCTGGGCCGATGGTTACAGCAATGCGGTTTTTCGCCTGCTCAGCAATTTGACAGGGCCGAGGCAGGGACTGATTGGCCCCTGGAGTCATAAGTATCCCCATATTGGCGTGCCCGGCCCGGCTATCGGTTTTTTGCAGGAATGTCTGCGCTGGTGGGATAAATGGCTGAAGGGGATTGAGACCGACATTATGGATGAGCCTATGCTGCGGGCATGGATGCTCGACAGTATGCCTCCGTCGACTTTTTACCATCAGCGTTATGGCCGCTGGGTCAGTGAGCCATCCTGGCCGTCACCCAATATCGGGACGCTTGCTTTTAAGCTTGATAAATATCGTCTGGTAGGCGAGGGCGCAGAGGTTGAAGAGGAGGCTCTGTGTTTGCAGTCGCCATTGAGCAACGGCCTGTTTGCCGGAAAATGGTGTTCATATAGCACGACTCCGGATCTGCCCCATGATCAGCGTGAAGAAGAAGGCGGTGCTTTAATTTTCACATGCGATCCTCTCGACACCGCACTTGAGATCATGGGGGCTCCGGTGATTGAGCTGGAATTATCGGCCAGCAAACCTGTGGCGATGGTCGCTGTACGGCTATCTGATGTGCATCCTGACAACAAGAGTACACGGGTAACCTATGGCCTGTTGAACCTGACCCATAGGGACAGCCATGCCCATCCGACACCGCTGGAACCGGATAAGCGCTATCGTGTGCGGGTGCAGCTTAACGATGTAGCCCAGATCTTTCCCAAGGGCCACCGCATTCGGATTGCCGTTTCCTCATCATATTTCCCGCTGGCTTGGCCTCCTGGCGAGTCGACTCATCTCAGGATCTATACAGGTTGCAGCCGCTTGATATTACCTACCCGAACTCCACGTAAAGAGGTGATCTCTTTTCCTGAGGTAGAGGCTTCAGTCAGCGGTGCCAAGCAGCAGCTTCGGGAGGGACATCATAACTGGCGGGTGATCCGCGAGTTGGACAAGGATCTGTCTACTTTGGAGGTCATTAACGACAGTGGTACTTACCGGCTTGAAGATATCGATCTGATTGTAAAACGTGAGACGAAAGAGTGGTACTCCTATCAGGGTGATGATTTCCGGTCCCCGAAGGGAAAAACTGTCTGGCGGTGGGGATTTAGGCGAGGTGACTGGGCGGTAGAGACCGTCACCCGTACCTTACTGCACTGCGATGAGGTCTATTTTTATCTGGATGCAGAACTCGATGCCTATGAGGGGGATAAACGCGTTTATTCACAAAACTGGAACCTTCGCATTAAGCGTAATTTGGTTTGATGCTGGGGCCTGTTGATCTTTCACAGCCTCTACCCAAAGGGCAGGGGCTATTTTTCCCGCTAACTGCGTTGTCAGAATATAAATATAGATAGCTGTTATTGAATTCTGCCGCCTTGTTATCATAAAAGATTGCCCCAGCAGGAAAGGCGGTGAAAGATCTGCGTACTCCTGGATTTATTTATTGGGACGCCTGAAATCTTCACCAGGCTCAGTCCAGTCCTCAGGCTTGGTGTCGGTTACTTCAGTACCACGGTCATCTTGCTCTACAATTTCAAGGGCACCTGAAAAGTTCTCTGGCTCTTCACTCAACTCAATCTGAAGATCACGCCATTCATCAAGACTGAACTCCTCAATATCAGCATCAAAATGCTGTACTTCAACAGTGTTGTCTTCTTCGGTGATGGCAGTAACGTAAAAACGCTGCCCTTTATCAATATGGGAATACCATTGGTTAATTCGCGGATCAAGTTCATTTGTCATTGTCTTATCCCTTATGAATTTACTGAGTATAGTATATAAAAATTCGATTCACCTTATCCCGATCAATCATTACTGAAAATTCATAAAAGTTAAAACCACGTCCTGTTGGCGTGGTCATCAGCTTTACGCTATGCCTGGAGATGCTTAGTTCTACCACAACAAAAAGGAACTTCACTAGGGTATTCAGTAACTACAAGATAAGCTGTTATTGATGTTTTAATAGATCGAAAGAGGCTGTTCAGAGCAATTTAATTGCCGCCTCCTATCTGATCCAAAAAAAACTGTAGAATTATATCTGCAGATAAAGCAATATAATTTAAGCATAAATAGCAAATATCACTAAAAGCAGTCATCTCATATTTTAAAAAGTGACCCAAATGGATAGTTACGATCCTGATAGTTCTGAATCTTCAATTGATCTACTTCTATTAAGCTCATCAAATAGAGAGCTCAAAGCGCCTATTCACTCACATGATAAAGGACAATTAGTCATGCCTGTGACCGGTTCGATGATTTGTGAAGTAGATAATGAAATATGGATGGTACCCAGCGAATCGGCCGTGTGGATCCCTGCGGGCCTGCCCCATAG
Organism: Psychromonas sp.; assembly: GCF_983033635.1. Taxonomy (NCBI): domain Bacteria; kingdom Pseudomonadati; phylum Pseudomonadota; class Gammaproteobacteria; order Alteromonadales; family Psychromonadaceae; genus Psychromonas; species Psychromonas sp. Next base: position 11,000 of record NZ_CEZLMY010000097.1, read on the forward strand.
AAATACGCCTGTCTCTTCTGCAACATTCTGCTTCGTATTTATTGATCCTGCCAAGGTTACATTACCGGATAGGTGCTGCACTCTCTCAATCATTCCGTTAGTAAGAGAAATGATACTCTACTTGAGCAGTCTCTCTGTTAAGGAGTTAGCAGAAGAACAATCTAAAAAGCTGACTGAGATACTGTTTGAGATGATCGGGAAAATGCCGAGAGAGCAGTTGAATTTTCCTCTTACCAGCGATCTAAAGCTGAGGAAAGTCGCGGAGATACTGCTTAGCAATCCTGCCGACCGGCGGACTATTAAGCAGTGGGCCGCTTTCCTTGCCATGAGTGAAAGAACGTTTTCCCGGCTGGTGTTGAAGGAAACCGGGATGACATTTGGCTTATGGCGTAAACAACTGCATATTGTAGTTTCACTGCAGCTGCTTACAGATGGTAAGTCGGTACAGTCGGTCTCCGAACAACTAGGTTATGACTCTGTCAGTGCATTTATTACAATGTTTAAAAAGGCGTTGGGAAAGTCCCCCAAACGCTATATAGGGAAATTATGATCTGCCTACCCTCACGCAATGCTTTTGACTGTTTTTAGTTATTATTAGTCAATTCTTCTAAATTTTTACAGTTTGAAATTCGCTAGTATGTAACTGTTAATCAGCAAAGAGAGATAAGGAATTATTATGTATCCAGTATCAGCAATTGATGAGTTACGACTTGGTAAAATAAAAAAATTGTTCTCAACAAATACCGCAATCGACAAGCAGTCAATAGATACTTGCGAAGTGACTCGTACAGGTCTTGCCGGGGATGAGCAGGCTGAAACCTTTCATGGTGGTGAAGAGCGGGCAATTCTGCAATATGATTCAGAACACTATAAACAGCTAGCTGTTAAGTTTCCTAATTCCAGTCACTTGTTTGTTAAAGGCGGATTTGGTGAAAACCTGGTTGTTCCTGGAATGAATGAACATAATATATGTGTAGGAGATATCCTTAAAGTCGGCACTGTGCTGCTTCAGGTTACACAACCGAGACAGCCATGTTTTAAACTGAATCACCGCTTTAAAGAACCGACCATATCTCGTTTTTCGCAGGATAACTGCAAAACCGGCTGGTTCTATCGTGTCCTTGAAGAAGGAGTTATCAGTAAAGGCGATACTATCGAAGTAACTGAACGCCCTTATCCCCAGTGGACCATAGCTAAAGTTCAGCACTATCTTTACATTGAAACAGACAATAAAGGGGCTGTAGAGCAGCTTGCAAACTTACAGCCCTTAGGAAATGAAGTAAAAAGCGTATTTAAACATCGTCTTGATAATAATGATGTTGAAGATTGGAGTGGACGCCTTTCTGATGACAACACATTCCTGGAAATGCGTATTGTTAAAATTGTTGAAGAATTTCAGAATGTAAAACGCTTTATTTTGAGCAGAACAGATTTAGGGCCGTTACCTGAATTTTCTGCCGGTGCGCATATCACCCTGCAGTTAGCAAACGGGTTATCGAGAGCTTACTCCCTTTGCCGGCCATTGGCTGACGATACCTATCAAATTGCAGTGAACTATGCTGCTGACAGTCGTGGAGGCTCTAAGTATCTGCATGAGGAGGCTAGGGTGGGTGATTCATTGTCTGTTTCTACACCGGCCAATTATTTCAAGATGGCCAGAGATGAACACCATATTTTTGTTGCTGCCGGTATCGGTATCACTTCTTTTATTGTAATGATTGAAGAAGCATTAGCACATAATGAAACCTTTGAGCTTCATTACTGTGTCGATGATACTGCTGACTACTCCTTTAAAGAGGCGCTTTCTAAGTATTCAGAGAAGGTTTTTGTTTACAGTGTAGAAAAACCTCTAAATATCAGTGAGCTTTTAAATAATCACGCCCGAGGAAGCCATGTATACAGCTGCGGCAGTCCAGGCTTTGTAAAACTGGTAAGAGACAATGCGAGTCATTGGAATGAGAATAATGTTCACTTTGAAAATTTTTCTGTAGAGCATAGCGGTGATCAAGCCTTCATTGTCACTATCAAAGAAACCGGTCAGGAGATTGAGGTGAGTCCGGAAACTTCCATGCTGGATGCCCTGCGCAATAACGGTGTAACGGTTGAATC
>NZ_CEZLMY010000098.1:0-1000 GCF_983033635.1 Psychromonas sp.
TTTCTATGGATTGCTCAGAAAAGTAGATATGCCCAAGAAAAAGATGCTCGTAAATATAACGGTTGATTAGTTTGGATTTATTATCTGCGCCGTTAAATACCAGCTCCCAATTATCTACTTTTTTCAGTAATGAAGCCGTCATCGGTTCCGGTTGAGCCATTGGTGAGCCCAATTTTATCCACTCTATTAGGGTATTAAATTCATTCGACGGTAAATTAGGTAAACCGTACGGCATTCCTGCTAATGGGAATTCTTTCTGGAATTTCTTTACTGAATGGATATCTGGACATTGCTGTTTTCGATCTAATGAAAAATCAAAGTCTTTGTTAGACAACACTTCAATATCGGGCAATGGATAAGCCACTTTTTGTGCCAGCACATGCAGCATAATACTTTGTTCAAGATTAATTTCGGGAGTTTGGTCGCGTTCATTTAATACCGCTTTATAACCTTTATCACGCCATTCTTGCGTATCTATCGCATCAATAAAAACACGTGTCGGTGCTGTTTTATGAAAACGCGTTGCATAAACTAATTCTGGAGAAAATCCACGATCAATCCCTTCTGGCGAAGAGAGTTTTAATTGGCAAGGCGCATCATAACAGCCATGACAAACCACACAGCGGTTTTCTAAAATAGGTTTCACTTGCGTAAGATATTGCTGTGCTAGTGGATTTTTCTGTTCAACAACTCGGTCACGAGGCTCGCTAGGGCCATAAGTAAGTCGGTCTTCTTTGCTTTTGTCAGAACAACCCAGTAAAAACAATGAAATAAATGCAATAACAATTAACTGCTTATTCATTCAACTTTCCTTATCGAAATTGCGTGTAGTGGTTAAATTTGTTTTCGGTGAGATTATTCCGATCAGCCCATCATATAAATGTAGCACAATTTGTTTTTGGATTAATAAGTTCATTGAATTATTTGACTAAATCAAACCTACAGAGCAAATTATATGAGTAATGTTTCGCACTAAAATGTAATAAAGTATATCCTTTAA
>NZ_CEZLMY010000098.1:1010-12950 GCF_983033635.1 Psychromonas sp.
CTTTGTAATATTTACGCTATTTATTACTGCTGGTTGTGTAAATCGACCTACTCCATTACCAGAGTCATACGCGCAGAAATTGCCCTGGGGAGCATTAGATCTTGATATTAATCATCATGACTCAGAATATACGCTACGCAGAAGCTTAGGAGACGTTTTAGAAAAAAAAATGTTAGAGTTTAATCAAGATCTGGAAAATAAAGATTTTAATATTTTAGCGCTATCGGGTGGCGGTGCAGGTGGTGCTTATGGTGCGGGGGTATTAAATGGGTGGAAAGATCATGGCACTTTGCCTGAATTTGATGTTGTGACCGCTATTTCTACTGGCTCTATTATGGCTTCATTTGCATTTTTAGGCGGGGAGCATATCGATAAATTAGACCCGATTTTTAATAATTTGAGCTCTGACGATCTATACACAAGCAGTTGGTTGAGTGTGTTTAACGGTGCAACAATCTCTGACCCTACCCCTTTAAAAAAATTGCTTGAAAAAGGAATTACTAATCAGTTCTTAGATAAAATTGCAGCAGAGCATAAAAAAGGCCGCCGTTTATATATTGGTAGTACTAATTTAGATACGGGACAACTGGTTGTTTGGGATATGGGCGCAATAGCATCGAGTGACCGTAGTGATAAAGTTCAACGTTACCGTGATATTATTTATGCATCAAGTGCGGTACCCATTATTTTCCCACCACATTTTTTTGAAATAAACATAGAGGGTGAAAAATATTATCAAATGCATGTAGATGGTGGTGTGTACTCAAATGTATTTATGATTGGCATGTTTATTAACTGGGTAGATCAGTTACAAGTGACAGAGGGAAAACACAAAAAAGTTAAATCTAATCTGTATATAATTGCCAACAAAAAGTATCGTGAACGACATCATTATGATCCTGTTCCATTGAGGATTCGTCCAATATTAAACTCATTTATTAACGTTGAAATGGATCTCTTATTTGATCGTAGCGTAGCGCGTATTTATCATAGTGCGAAACAAAAAGAGGTGAATTTTCATATGGCAACGATCCCTCAAGACTCAGACCATATAAAATCAACGCTGGATTTTGTGCCGAGTGAAATGCGTGAGGTTTATAAATTAGGCTATGAAAATGCATTAACGGGGTACAGTTGGCAAACAGAGATAAAATGGAATGAGTATGACTTGCAAATTGATAGACAGTTAGATAAATAATTATTATTTCACTGGGTGGTGCTAAAGGATGAACCGCCATTAACGTTGACTAAGGTGGGAACAAAACATCCTTTTTAGTTAAGCTTTTTACATTTATCGGAAGCAGTTATGACACAACCTCGGCAATCTCAAGTCTTGTTTCCTGATGCGTCTTATTTATACTGTTTTTTCGTTGTGTTAGGCGTGAGTTTTTATAGTGAGCAAGCTATTTGCATGCGGTGGTGCCAGCTTTACGCTGCACTGCTTTAGTTGAAGTTGGCTGAAACAACATTGTTGCCAGACGTGCGGTTCCTCCCTTCAAGCTGTGCTGCACCGGCTTGCATGAAATAAAAAAAAGATCCGACCTAGAACAAAGGCTTTCTATTAGTCCTATACTAACCCTAGGATCGCTTTATGAGTTTCTCGTGGCAGTTTATTCCTGCGACACAAGTAACACGCCCATCATCTTATTTATGTTTATAAAGAGAAAATAATATGAAAAATAGACAAATTCTTTTTATCATTATGTTTCTAGCAACACCAATGATATTGGGCTGTTCCCACATAAAAACCCGTAATCCTCTGCCGCAGGATTTAAGCGCTGGCGCCCAAGTATTGGGCTCCGATAGGATGAGAATGTGGGGAGACCGGACGCCAACTTATTTGCAAGAATGGTTTGAATTACCCCGGGTTGAGTTAAGCGCTCAGTATCCTGCCTTGTTCAATTCTGAACACAACTATCTTGCAATCTCTGGCGGAGGGGCAAATGGGGCTTTTGGTGCAGGGCTCCTGTTGGGGTGGACTGAAAGAGGAGATCGGCCCGAGTTCAGTATTGTGACCGGAGTCAGCACCGGAGCGCTTACGGCACCCTTTGCTTTTCTTGGTTCTGGATATGATGAGCAACTAAAAGCGGTGTATACAACAATATCCACCAAAGATATCTTAAAAAAGCGTTCTAAACTAAAAATTATTACGGGTGATTCTGCAGTGAACCCCGAAGGGCTGCAAAAAATGCTCATCAAATATATTAATCAGGATCTGATGGAAGCCATCGCATCTGAACACTCAAAGGGCCGGCTGCTTTTGATCGGTACAGTCAATCTTGATGCAGGTAGACCAGTGATCTGGAATATTGGTAAGATCGCGGCTAGTGAAAATCCAAATGCCCTTGATTTAATTCGAGATATTCTTTTGGCCTCGGCTTCTATTCCAGGTGTTTTCCCGCCGGTGTTTATGGAAGTGCAATCCAACGGGGTCACATATGATGAGATGCATGTGGACGGCGGTACCGCTTCTCAGGTTTTCATCTACCCGACAGGAGTAGACTGGAGCAAAGTTATTGAAAGGTTAGAAGTGCAAGGTACGCCACGCGCTTATATTCTTAGAAATTCCCGTCTGGAACCTGAGTGGAAGAATGTGGAGCCCAAACTTCGCGACATTGCTCTGCGAAGCACTGACACGCTTATCAAGAACCAGAGCTTTGGTGATCTGTATTACATCTACCTTCGCAACAAGCAGGACGGCGTTGATTTTAATCTGGCATTTATCCCGGAAGAGTTTAAGGTCAAATCAAAGGAACCTTTTGATCCTGAATACATGGGGAAATTGTTTGATTTAGGATACCAGATGGGCAAACAGGGTTACCCATGGAAAAATGTTCCACCCGGATTTCAGCCTACGGGGAAGGGACTATATTGAGATTGATGCCAAAACCGGAGCGCCGCACGGCTTTATGCTGGGCTCCGGTTTCTGTCATGGGTGAAAAAGATTTGGATCTCCTGCTGTTTACCTCTTTTGCTGTACCCACTGTATTGCATCTTTCTTATTACTAAAAACCTTTCCAATCTCTGGAAGTAGAGTTTCAACAATTGAATTTTGTATACAATTTTTGACAACTATCGCCAATGAAAGACAGCCATTTGTGCTTAAGGTACTCCAATGTTCACCAATTAGACTTATTGTCTGGGGTGAACCCAAGCACTCAGTATCCCAAATTTCGATAATAGAAAAGATATTTGATCTTCTGTTAATAATCAGATCTTCATATGTATTTCGGGCATCAACTGCACCTTCGTTATCGACAGTTAAGTCAATGCGGGATCAATGTGCCGGAAGATGTTTCATTAATCGGAATGGATAATTTGCGTATCTTGAAGTACCTGCCGTTTCAGTTAAGTACCGTTAGTCAAGATATCGCTAAGCGTGGTTATCAAGCGGTGCAACTGCTGAAAGATGAGAACCTAGCTGTCAATACGGAGCTTCGTCTTATTGAGGGAGATACGACGGGAAAAGCAAAAACATTCAGGTAAATCAATAGCCACGTTCAATTCGGTGAGCAATCATAATGCGCTGCTATTAACCCAAGTAATTTAAATAGTTTGTTTGATTTGACTATCATCTAAAGCGGGAATGTCCGGGCTATATGTTGGCGCTGATTTTTGCGTTTTTTTGCTACTTATTGTTTCTAGTAAAAACCGCGACAGCCATAAAGCGTCTGATGGATTTGCTTTATTAAGGGGAAATTTGTAGATACTTTATTTGTTTCTTTTCTTCAATCGTTAATACCTTATACCATCGAGGATAAGTCCAACCGTAACCCCACCTAAACGCCGTAGGCAGGTATGGACTCCCACCAACTCGGACACCAGCCAGCATAAGTGCTGCAATTTGCGGTTCACCTACTTTAGATACACATTGGTGAAGTTTTTTATCAGCAATTAACCTTTCGCTGTATGTTCCACCTTGCCAATAAGCATAATCATGAGCGGTACAACACGATAACCATAATTCTTTCTGCTCAAATGTTCCATCAGGAAAGGCGCTACACCCATCAGAGGTAAAAGGCTTAATATCCGCTGCATTCACAGTTAGCGAAATAAGCAAAAAAAAAATAAAGATGATATGCATAGTTTCCTCATCACTGACACTTAACATATTGAATAAGATAAAAGTGTAACACTTGAGCTGACTTGGTTAATAGAAAACCATTATTCCAGATAAGAATGCCAACTTAGTTACTGACCTATCCGCAGACTAAGTCCTAAGTTGGCATTTAATAATCCACCACTTCAAGCCGCAGAGGGCTGAAAGAAGCGGTGAGGGTCTGTTATTTATGACTTAAATAAATACGAGTTTCAGAATAAATACAATTGCTAATACATTCATACCTAAAGATACGTCCTTCGAGCGACCAGTAGCATGTTTGATAATAGTAAATGATAGGAAACCTAAAATAATACCATCAGCAATTGAGTAAGTAAGCGGCATCATGATTGCTGTGATTGCTGCTGGCACGTAGTCCGTAAACTCGGCCCAGTTCACTTTACTTAAGCTGCCGACCATTAGAAAAGCCACATAAATCAACGCACCTGCAGTTGCATAACCAGGGACGATTTGTGCTATTGGAGCAAAGAACATTGCTACTAAGAACAATAAGCCTACAACAACAGCCGTTAAACCAGTACGGCCGCCTTCAGCAATACCCGCATTACTTTCAACATATGTAGTTACTGGTGGACAACCAATTACTGCACCAGCAACACTAGCGATACTATCAGCAGTAAGAGCTTTATTTAGATTTTCAATTTTGCCGTCTTTATTATAAAAATGGGCACTGTCAGCTACCCCGATCATAGTGCCGGCAGTATCAAACATATTCACAAACAAGAAAGCTAAAATAACACTGATCATAGACACATCAAATGCACCCATCACATCCATCTGCATAAATGTTTTTGATAAACCTGTCGGTAAAGAGATCGCTTGTTCCGGCAAGCTAACTAAACCCATTAGGGTACTGATAGCTGTGATAGTAATAATGCCGATCAATACTGAACCGAAGACTTTACGTGATGCTAATATAGCAATGATGATGAAACTCATTGCGCCTAACACTACCTTAGGATCATGAAAATCGCCCATAGTAACGAGTGTTGCTTGACTAGCTGTAATAATACCCGCGGCTTTTAAGCCGATGATACCGAGAAACAGACCAACACCCGCAGTCATCGCATAACGCAAACTGGTAGGGATGCTATCAATAATCCAACCGCGTAATTTAGTCACACTCATGATGACAAAAACAACACTTGAGATGAATACTGCGCCTAGCGCAACTTGCCAGGAATATTCCATTCCTTTAACAACAGCAAAGGTGAAGAATGCATTCAGCCCCATGCCAGGTGCTAAACCTACCGGCCAGTTTGCATAAAGCCCCATAAAGATACAGCCTATTGCCGCACTTAATGCAGTTGCAACAAATACTGCCTGGTAGTCCATGCCTGCAATTGACATGATATCCGGGTTAACAAAAAGGATATAAGCCATAGTTACGAAAGTCGTAAGACCAGCCGTTATTTCTGTTTTAATATTGGTATTGTGGGCTTTTAATTTAAACAGCTTTTCCATTAAGGATGCAAAAGCGGAGGTACTGATAGATTCAGTATTAGGTGTAGATGTACTAGCCGTATTCATGGGTATAACTCACTTTTTTGTTTCTTCACCTTAAAGACTGCTCTTAATTGCGTCCAAAGTGCAATTACAGATACAAAAAAGGTGATTGGTTGTTTAATAAACGACGGTCACTCAGCAGAAAAGTGGTGGAAAGTTCTGAGCTGACAATTATTAAATAACCGGGTTAAAATTAGGTAATCATTACCTGTTATTTATTCACATTTGTGATTGGGCGCGATTATGGGGTAATTCGCTAAGAAATGAAATCAATTTGTATAAAAATTACATTTTCGTTACAAAATTTCGGAATGGCAAATGGAGTGCTGTTTTTTTCGCAGTGAACAAAAAACACAAGTTATAAGAAACAGGCTGGAGAGCTAAAGTTTTATTAAGAGCCGTTTTCTGTTTTTTGCCTTTTGTTAGTTTACAACTAAGGTTGTGTTATTGGACTGACATTCTTTGCGCCACATAATGAGTCGGACATTATCACTGGTGTAGTCTGTGGTATGGGATAAGTCTTGCAAAGCTCAAATGAGGATTAATATAATGTCGAGAAATTCTTTTATTTTCGTCGCCTGTTTTTTATTTATCTCCACAGCCTTGCTCTCTTTAGTTTGGCCAGCCATGATCTGGGCCTTTATTGTTATTTTACCTGTCATTTTGATTGGTATTTACGATATGTGGCAAACTAAACATGCACTTTGGCGAAACTTTCCTGTTGTGAGCCGAGTGCGTTGGTTAGTGGAGTTTATTCGTCCATATCTGCGCCAGTATCTTTTTGAGTCGGAAACTGATGGTGTACCGATCAGTCGAATGTTTCGTTCAGTTATTTATCAAAGGGCAAAAGGGACGCGGGATACTGTGCCATATGGCACAAAGGTTGATACTTTGCGGGTCGGTTATGAGTGGATTGGCCACTCGCTGGCGGCTAAGCATATTAATGAAGAAAACCCCAACCCCAGAATTACTATCGGCGGGCCTGACTGCATAAAACCATACTCTACAAGTATCTTTAATATTTCAGCGATGAGTTTTGGTGCTTTAAGCAATAATGCGATAAAAGCACTCAATAAAGGCGCTAAAATTGGCGGTTTTTCACACAACACCGGTGAGGGCAGTGTAAGCCCGTATCATTTAGAGCATGGTGGCGATTTGATTTGGCAGCTGGGGACGGGTTATTTTGGTTGTCGGGACAAGCAGGGGGATTTTAACGCGGAAAAATTTTCCAAAACCGCGCAATTAGACGTGATTAAAATGATTGAAATAAAGTTATCTCAAGGTGCTAAACCCGGCCATGGCGGAATATTGCCTGCGCATAAAAACACCATAGAGATTGCTGAAATTAGAGACGTACAAGCAGGTGAGACGGTTGATTCACCTCCTACTCATTCAGCATTCTCCAGCCCTTTAGAGATGATGCGTTTTATACAAGAGTTACGGCAGCTCTCTTGTGGTAAACCGATCGGTTTTAAACTCTGTGTCGGGCGCAGAAGTGAGTTTTTTTCACTCTGCAAGGCTATGGTTCAAACGGGTATTAAGCCGGATTTTATTACGGTTGATGGCGGGGAAGGGGGCACAGGAGCTGCACCATTAGAGTATGCAAATTCAGTAGGTATGCCATTAAAAGAGGGACTCAGTTTTGTTTGTGATACCTTGATAGGTTTTGGTCTAAAAAAGGATATTAAAGTAATTGCGAGCGGCAAGATTTTTACGGGTTTTCATATTGTTAAGCATATTGCATTGGGCGCAGATCTCTGTAATAGCGCGCGCGGTATGATGGTCGCATTAGGATGTGTTCAGTCTTTAATTTGTAATACCAACAAGTGCCCTACGGGCATCGCAACACAGGATCCTAATTTAAGCAATGGCCTGGTTGTTGAAGACAAAGCGAGTCGGGTCGCACTGTATCACGATAAAACGGTTAAAGCTGCAATGCAGATTATAGCTTCGGCAGGACTTGATTACTCAAGCCAACTCAACCGCTCTCATATTTATAGACGCACCAGCCAAACCGATATTTTACGCTATGATGAAATTTATCCTTATCCGATTGAAAACAGCTTCTTGAGTGATAAATATCCGAAAAGCTTTGCTCAGGAGATGTCAGAATCTTCCGCGGAGAGTTTTCTACCCCGGCACTATTTTGTTAAGTCGAGTTCGGGATTATCTGAGATGAAATAACGCTTATGGGCATAAACTTTGCTGTTTTACTCACCATAGAACTATTGTTTTTATGCAGGCCTGCAATTTCTTTTTTCTACAACAACTATTATTTTGTTAAGTCGAGCTAGGGGTTATCTGAGATGAAATAACGCTTATGGGCATAAACTTTGCTGTTTTGCTCACAATAGAGCTATTGTTTTTATGCAGGCCTGCATTTGCTTTGTTTCACCACAACTATTATGGCTTTACTTTTATTGACTCTCGAATTGGAGGCTAGCAGCAGGAATCATAAAGCGAGGAAATCATATGGATAACGTAATTCCCTTCCCTAAGAACCCCGACAATTTTAAAGAGGTTGAGGAACTGATTTTTCAGGTAGGTCAAAAAGCGGGCTTGTCGGAAGTGATGATTGCCAATGTAACCGCAGAGTACCATCAATATTACAATCAGCTATTTATTAAATATGAATCATCTATGGAAATCCCAGCTGATTTAGGTATTAATCAACAACAAATAGATGCAATATTACTGGCACATAGAGATGCCATACAAGGTATCCAGGAAAAGCACAGCAAGCAAATCAGCCATGCTTGTCATATTATTATTGGCCTTCTAATTAAAGATCAATTAAATTCAATTAACTAAATATATTACAAACAATTAAATGCATAATATTAAGCTGAACGCTGTTTCGCCTGCAAGTCAGGTTTTCCTAATTGGTTCCATATATAAAATGGCGTCGTTTCTGTGGCTACGTGCTTTGTGTTTAACTTTAAGAGAGAAAAGATGGCAAGGTTAACTATCACGTTAGTGTTTATGATCTTTATCGTATTTCCAGTAAGTGCAAAGGACCTGAAATTTGCCGTTGTCCCGAAGTATCATGGTGTCTTTTTTAATCAAAGTGGAGATGGTTGTAAAGATGCTGCTGCTCAAATAGAAGGAGTTGAATGCGTATATCGTGGGCCTGATAAAGGCGATGTGCGAATGCAGGATAAAATTATAGAACAGCTGATTAATGAAGGTATAGATGGAATCGCTGTAGCCGTTACAGAATCTGATTTCCTTGCAAGAAGCAGTATGCAGAAAGCGATAAAAGCAGGAATTCCTGTTATTACCTATGACTCTGACTTTGATACACCTACTCTGGGAAAATATAAAAATTTGCGCCTGGCTTATATCGGAACAGACAATTTTGAGCTTGGAAGGGCTTTTGCAGAGCAATTAAAAAAATTACGCCCCGAGGGAGGAACCCTTATTATTCAAACTGGACGACCAGATTCTCCAAATTTGAATTTAAGAATTATGGGCCTGCGCTCCGCTCTATCAGGAAAAACTTATCAGACTCCTCCAGGAAAAATGCTCAAAAACGATAATGGCTGGACTGAAGTTCGACGTCCTATACCCAATTATGACAAGATTAATCGGGCAGTTAAGCAGCTTGAGTCTGTTTTGAAAGTACAGCCAAATCGTGCGGACTCCTTTATTGCTGTCGGTGGCTGGCCGCAAAATGATGAATATCGCTATCGTGAAATGATTGCGCCGTTTAAAGTGAAACTTGATCGCAAGGAAGTGGTGATTGTTATTTCTGATGCGTCTGATGGTCAGCTAGCCATGTTACGAGACCATCTTGCACATGGTAATGTTGGGCAAAAACCATATGAAATGGGAAAACAGGCAATCTTAACGCTTCATAAAATCGTCAATAAGCAAAAGTATAAGAAAGTAATTTACACTCCACTGACCTATTGTACTCCGAATAATTATGATACTTGTACTAAATAACCTAACAAAGTGCTATAGAATCTACAACGACGCCCATTAACTGAATAACTGACTATTTATGATGACGTTTCAAATAAAATATTTGCTGGTTTTTATTTAGCTCTAGGATCGTGAAACATAGTATTCAATTGATTGAGGCGATCTCCTAAAGCCTTAAGGTCGATAATATGGATTTTCCCGCGTTCTATAGAAATTTCATGGTGCTTTTCAATTTTTTTTAGTACTTCATTGATTCTAGGCCGGGAAAGACCTGTTACTGTGCATAATTGCTCCTGTGTTATCTCAATCGATATTTTCGCTCCCTTTATGATTTGTTTCTTTTGCGCTAAGGCAAGCAAGGTATAGACAATGCGTAGCTCTTTATTATGAAGTGCGGTGAGTTGAACTTGTAACAGCCTTGGCTGCATTTTAATTATGCAATAATATAAAAACTTAAAAACCTCGGGGTTGCTTTCTGCCAGTTGCGCAATTTTTTGCTTTGAAAAAAACAGGTATTCCACCGGCTCAAACTCAACGGAGAATATAAAAAACTCGGCATTACTTCCTAAGGAGTATGCACCTATCCAATCATGAGCGCCAAATACACAACCTAAAGCATTATTCATATTTTCAGATGTATAATAATAAGTGGCCAGACCGCTTGTTATATAATAAATTCCAGGAAAAGCAGCCTTCTTCTGTGTGTTTTGTAAACCTTTACCTGGTTGAGCAATATTAAGTAATTGATGCTTTAAATCATTGGATATTTTGCACGGCCAGTGGAGTGTATCAATACTAAATTCAGCCATCTTATACTCGTTTTTAGATTAAGATACTATTTACTATAGTGCACCGATGAGAGAGTAGAAAGCCGGTTTAATACTAAACTGCTTATCTGCTTTCGCTTATATTCCCCTGATTCGTAACCGCACTTATAGCGGATCTTGATAAACACAAACGCTTCTTTTGCTACGCGCAGCTAACTAAAGTTTCAAAAGCAAAATATATTTGATTGCATATTGGGCTTGAATAGAACCTTTTCCCCGACGAATTTATCATAAAAGTTGCTAACTGCTGGCTCTGTTCTTTAAAGAACAGAGCCTGTTATTTAAACCGGTATTATTCAACGATTGAAATGCCCGCTAATGAAGTAAACAAAGTGAAAAGAAACTTCTCGAATATAAGGTGCTCTTACTTGAAAACAATAGCCAATAAAGCTCCCTATGAACTTCGTTCGCTAAATTCAGCGGTTGAACAGATAGTATATTATGATTCCTTAACACAACTGCCAAATAGAAATGCATTTATGCTTGCATTAATTAACTTAGTTAGCGTTGACAATGTTCAGGAATTTAACCTGTTATTTGTTGACTTGAATCGATTTACAGAAGTGAATAACAATCCTGGGTATTTAGCTGATGATAAAGCGCTTATTGCAGTAACTAAGCTATTTAAAAATGCTACAAATCATGAAGGGACTTTAGCACGATTCGGAGGGGATCAGTTTGCATTCTTGATTAGAGGAACTGAAACACTGGCTTTAGATATTGTCGTCCGCTTACACCAGGTACTCGAAAAAGCGCTTTCAATAGAAGGGGATTTGTATCATATAAGTCCATGCATTGCTATGGCTCGCTACCCGTATGATGGGAATACTGCTGCAGAGTTGTTACACAGTGCGGATATTGCAATACAGCATGCAAAAGGCAAACAGGAGGGATATGGTTATTCCTGTAAGTTGCTAAATAGTGCGATTCGCCGGCACCGAATTGGCCAAAGATTAAAAGGAGCAATGAATGAAGAGTTGTTCCATCTGCTCTATCAGCCTACAGTTATTCTCGATAATAACCAGTTTTGCGGGGCTGAAGTACTACTAGGTTGGAACGATCCTGATTTAGGTTCCGTAAGCCTTGACGAATTTATTCCCATTGCCGAGCAACTAGGGGTAATGCCGAATATTGGTCAATGGGTAATTAAGCAAAGCTGTCTGCAATTAAAAAAATGGATTGCTGCTGAGACCCCTTTACCAGGGAGGTTGTCAATCAAGATCTCAACTCAGCAGCTTGAGCAGGAAACTTTTATTCATGAGCTGATGAATAATGTTCTGTCTGAGGGGGCATTACCAACAGACATTGAGCTTGATGTTACAGAAAGCCTTTTAATGAAAGATCAGCAAAAAGCAGAAGAAAAACTCTGTGAACTGAATATGTTAGGGTTTAGTGTTGCTATTGATGAATTTCGAACAGGTTATTCGTCTTTAGCTTATCTAGAAAAAAATTCTGAGCGAACGTTGAAAATTGGCCACTCGTATATGGTAAATATTGCCACTAATAATCATGTTAAGAAGCTTGTGAAGGTAATTATTGATACTGCTAATCGACTTGGAA
>NZ_CEZLMY010000099.1:0-12796 GCF_983033635.1 Psychromonas sp.
TCTAGTACTTTATCTTTTTTGACCTTCTGTCTTGGTTAACAGCTGCTCGGAAACTTTAAATCTCTTCAGGTATAAAAAGGGATCCGCATATTTACTATGCTGCTAATGATGAAGAACCGAAACGCAGTTTCGCAGTCTGAAGAAGGCTAGTTTCTAGTACTTTATCTTTTTTGACCTTCTGTCTTGGTTAACAGCTGCTCGGAAACTATCAGTTTCTTCAGGCACAAAAAAAGCAAGCCGAAGCTTGCTTTTCAATTACAGATTAACAATTAAAAATTATTCAGCAGCTGGAGCTTCTGTACTTTCCATTGCTTCTTTAATGCTTAGGCGCACACGGCCCTGGCGATCAACTTCTAGCACTTTAACTTTCACTTCTTGACCTTCTTTAAGATGGTCAGAAACTTTCTGTACACGCTCAGCACAGATTTGTGAGATATGTACTAGACCATCTTTACCAGGCAGGATGTTAACGAATGCACCGAAATCGGCCAGACGTACAACTTTACCCGTGTAGATAGTACCTACTTCAACTTCTGCAGTAAGTGATTTAATACGGTTGATTGCATCTTCAGCTTGCTCACCAGAAGTTGCAGCAATTTTAACTGTACCGTCATCTTCAATTTCAATTGTAGTACCCGTTTCTTCACAAAGAGAGCGGATTGTTGCGCCGCCTTTACCAATCACATCACGGATTTTATCCGTTGGGATCTTGATAGTGTGGATACGTGGCGCGAATTGAGAAATCTCTTCACGACCTTTAGGAAGTGCTTCATCCATTACAGTTAAGATATGTAGACGTGCCGCTTTTGCCTGGTTTAAAGCAATCTGCATAATTTCACGTGTAATACCTTCAATTTTGATGTCCATTTGCAGTGCAGTAATACCTTCAGTAGTACCGGCAACTTTAAAGTCCATATCACCAAGATGATCTTCATCACCTAAGATATCAGAAAGAACAACAAATTCTTCACCTTCTTTAACAAGGCCCATCGCGATACCCGCAACAGATGCTTTAAGCGGCACACCAGCATCCATAAGTGCAAGAGATGCACCACAAACAGAAGCCATTGAAGATGAACCGTTAGATTCAGTAATTTCCGATACAACACGTACTGTGTATGGAAACTCTTCAACTGTAGGCATTACAGCTAATACACCACGTTTCGCTAGACGACCGTGACCAATTTCACGACGTTTAGGAGAACCAACAAAACCGGTTTCACCTACACAGTATGGAGGGAAGTTGTAATGTAGTAAGAAGTTATCTTTCTTCTCACCCATTAGGCTGTCAATAATCTGTGCATCACGTTGTGTACCAAGCGTAGCAGTTACTAATGCTTGCGTTTCACCACGTGTAAACAGTGAACTACCGTGAGTACGTGGCAATACGCCAGTACGAACGTCAAGTGCACGAACACTCTCAGGATCGCGACCATCGATACGTGGCTCACCTTTAATGATACGAGTACGTACCACTGTTTTTTCTAAATCATGTAGGTATTCACCTACTTGCTTAGCAACTAATGCTTCATCAGCAGCTAATACTTTTTCTTTTACTTCAGTAGTGATTGCTTTGATTGCGTCGTAACGCTGACCTTTATCACTAATTTGGTAAGCTTGTTCAAAACGAGCTTGTGCTTCTGTTGCAATAACAGCATCTAATGCTTCGTTACGTACAGGTGCAGACCAATCCCATGCAGGGCGAGCTACTTCTGCTGCAAACTCTTTAATCGCACTAACAACAACTTGCTGCTGATCGTGACCGTATACAACCGCGCCTAACATTACGTCTTCGCTTAAGATACCCGCTTCAGACTCAACCATCAGTACTGCGTTGTCAGTACCAGATACAACAAGGTTCAAATCACTTGTTTCTAATTCTGTTTTAGTTGGGTTAAGTAGGTATTGACCTTCTTTATAACCAACACGTGCACAACCGATAGGCCCCATAAATGGCATACCAGAGATAGAAAGTGCAGCAGATGTTGCAATCATTGCAACGATATCTGGGTTGATTTCCGGGTTGATAGAAACAACAGTTGCAATCACTTGCACTTCGTTTTTAAAACCTTCAGGGAAAAGAGGACGAACTGGACGGTCAATTAGACGTGCAATTAGCGTTTCGTCTTCACTTGGGCGGCCTTCACGTTTGAAGAAACCACCTGGAATTTTACCCGCAGCATATGTTTTTTCTTGGTAGTTCACAGTAAGCGGGAAGAAATCACGCTCTTGGTCGTCAGCATTTTTACCCACAACAGAAACGAATACGCAAGTATCGTCCATGCTACACATTACAGCCGCAGTCGCTTGGCGTGCCATCACGCCAGTTTCTAGTGTTACCGTATGTTCGCCATACTGGAAACTTTTTACAATAGGAGTCATTTTTTTTCCTTTAATTAAATTATATTCTTTATGCTTTTTATCGCGCCGATAGTATACGTCAAACTGTTGCCTTTAAAACATTTTTACAGGATTTTTTTAGTGTTTTTGAATAGGGTATAAAATACACCTATCATGTAACATTTCAATTAACTTAATAAGCACTTCTAAATCTTTTGATTTACTCATTTATTTCTAATAATTCCTTTGTGTTATGCCTTCTAAACAGGCATAGTTTCCACCTACTCTTTTATTAGGAAATAGCTAACTTTGTTTCGGATATTTGCGCTACTGATCACTCTATTTGCATCTACTTCAGCCTTTTCTGAAGAAGATACAAACAACTTATCGTTGCAATTTGCAAATACGATAGAGTTGAGTGGCAGTGATAAAATCAATTCGCACGGTGACTTATCGGTTATTACCTCACTATCAGAAGCAGAGAATACTCCATTACAACCACTGTCAGAAAATCACAGTAAATCAATTGATTTTGCACAGCCTATTCGCGCGAGTTTATTAACTAGCAATCTTAATCAAACGCCAGAATATACATTAGTGTACGAGTTGCTTACAGCGCAGCTCGATGTTTTTGCAAATCATGAAAGTACATTAGCCCAAGAGCCTCCATCTTGGTTTATGAACTTCTCAGATAACAGCTCACGCCTTTCTGGTTGGAAAGACAGTAATAGTTTATATACCTCAAAAGTCACCTACCACCTTAGTTAACCTCTGCGCTTGTGGGTAGTTAAGCAACCTTTCGTTGCATATATCCAAAAGCCACATTGTAAATTTATCTATTAAATACCACTTGTCTTGATTTTCGTTTTATACAGATCCGTCTGTCACTTAATCAGTTCAAACCGTTGACACGTGGTAAATACTTTTATTTTACTACATGCGTTACTCATAACGCATGTTGGGGTTCCTATGAAACAACCACATAAAACGATTAATCGTTACTCTAAATGGCAATATTTGGTGATTATTTTCACTATTGCAATTCTTGGTCTAAATGCGTTACCGAATTGGTTTGGTGAAAAAGCAGCACTCCATATACAAAGCACTTCAACCGACGTTCCGATGGCCGATAGCGCCAATATATTTAACTTGTTATCAGAGCAAGGCATCAAAGTTGAGCTGATCGAACAAAAACACAATCAAAATATCGTGTTACTGCATGACAAAACACAGCAGCAAAGTGCACGTAATATGCTTGATACATTACTCGGTGATCAATACAGCGTCGCTATGGCGATGGAATCAGCGAGTCCTAGTTGGTTGAAAAAGCTTGGTGCTACACCCGTTAAATTAGGCTTAGATTTACGCGGTGGTGTGCAGTTTGTGATGGAGGTTGATACCAACGCAGCACTACTTGAGCGTGAAGTAAAAATCAAAGATGACCTAAGTCAGTTATTACGTGAGTTAAAAGCACATGGTGCTCGCATCGGCACGCTTCAAGATGGCTCGATGGTTTTACGCTACCCAGAAAGAGTAGAACAACAAATAACACTCATTATGCAGGAGTTAAGCGCGCTCTATCCGGAGTTATCACAACTCAAAAATAATAGCCGAGAAATAACGATCCGTGCTAATGAGCCATTCGCACAAACCTACCATCAAGAATTAATGCGCCAAAATATTAAAACTATGCGCGACCGAATTGAAGCGTTAGGTATTACTGAAGCTGTCGTACAACGCCAAGGTAGTAACTTTATTCGCATTGAATTACCCGGCGTACAAGATCCTTCACAGGCAAGACGTATCATAGGGGCAACAGCGTCTTTGGACTTCCACCAATTACAAACGCACGGCGGTAGTTTATATAAAAGTAATTCCGGAGAGATGGTTCGATTAACCACATCACCGATTATGTCGGGTACGCATATCACTGATGCACGATCTCAATTTGGAGAAATGGGCTTACCAGAAGTATTTATCACCTTAGATAGCGCAGGTGGCAAATTGATGTCCGATTTTACTAAAGATAATATCGGCAAACCGATGGCAACCCTGTTTTCAGAGTATCAACAAAATGAAAAAGGCGTATTAGAGAAAAATAGTAAAGTGATTAGCGTCGCTACCATACAAGCTCACCTCGGTTCACGTTTTACCATTACCGGTATGGAGAGTGTTCAAGCAACACAAGAGTTAGCGATGTTGCTCAAAGCAGGTAGTTTAACTGCCCCCGTGACTATTGTTGAAGAGCGAACTTTAGGCCCTTCATTAGGCGAACAAAACATTAATAATGGCATGGCGGCAATCATGCTTAGTTTAGGCATGATGCTTGTCTTTATGGCACTTTGGTATCGTAAACTGGGTTTAATCGCCAATGTAGCGCTACTGCTTAACTTAGTCTGTTTACTGGGATTATTATCACTCGTTCCCGGTGCAGTACTTACCTTGCCAGGTATTGCAGGATTAGTACTCACCATCGGCATGGCGGTTGATACCAATGTGCTTATTTTTGAGCGTATTAAAGAAGAGTTGAAACGCGGGAAAAGCACCGCCTTAGCCATTGACCATGGTTACAAGAATGCATTAAGCACGATTATGGATGCGAATATCACCTCTCTGATCATTGCTCTCATTTTATTCTCCGTCGGTTATGGCCCTATCAAAGGATTTGCTATCACACTAGGTTTTGGCATTTTAAGCAGTATGTTTACAGGCATTTACGTTTCTCGAGCATTAGTAAATATCTTTATCAATAAACCTTCCAAATCATCTAAATCATCTAAATCAATGAAGCAGGTAAATGCATGAAAACAAATAAAACAGGTTTCACCTTAGCCCGCTATATCGGCTTATACAGCTCAGTTGCCCTTATTTTATTATCTCTTTTAGCAATGCAGCTAAAAGGCTTTAATTTTGCAGTAGATTTCACAGGTGGTGTGGTAACAGAGATACAAACAGATCAACAAGTCAGTCAAAAACACCTACAAACAGCTCTGAGTAAAGTGATAAAAGAGCCCTTTTCACTAAGCTATGCCGGCAGTGATTCACAATGGTCTATTCGCCAAGCAATCAGTGGCGATAAAATGCCAGAAACATCGTTATTAATGGACAAGGTTGAGAGTGATTTTTCGATTAAAGTATTAAGTTCGAGTGTCATTGGCCCACAAGTTGGAGATGAACTTTTTGAAGCAGGAGGTTTAGCCATCTTAGCCTCATTAATCGCGATGTTAATTTACCTTTCATTAAGGTTTGAATGGCGTTTAGCCAGTGGAGCAGTGGTTGCTTTGTTTCATGACATTATCATTGTTCTAGGGGTATTTTCTTGGTTGCAAATTGAATTTGATCTTACTGTATTAGCAGCGCTCCTTGCAGTAATAGGCTATTCATTGAATGACTCGATTGTTATCTCAGATAGGATCAGAGAAATGTTAAGAGGTAAAACAGCCAAAGGTTCCTTAAATGAAATTATCAACCGCGCTATTTTATCAACTTTAACCCGTACCTTGATCACATCAGGTACAACTTTAGGAACCGTATCAGCAATTTGGTTATTAGCAGGTCAGCCACTACAAGGTTTCTCTATTGCTCTTTTTGTCGGCATTGTAGTGGGTACATTCTCATCGGTCTGTTTATCAGCAACCGTGCCAGAATTATTAAATCTTAAAAGGGAACACTACCAAATCAAAGAAGAGCCACAAGGCATTGAAAATTATAATTAATCCTAAAAGCCAGACTAACTAGTCTGGCTTTTTATTACTTTGTTATTTTGGGTCTTTTACTAAACCGAGTTTTTTCGCTAATGGTTCAATAGCCCCGCCCTGTAACAACACCGAAAATAACACCACAAAGAAAACCATATGGACCATTTCAGCCGAGCCTTCAATGCCAGCTGTTGCAGGAATAAGTGCAAACACAATCGGGGTAGCCCCTTTCAAACCAATCGAAGAGATGAACAAACGCTTTTTCCAAGAGGCTTTTACAAAAGGTAAATAACATAATTGTACCGCTAATGGTCTTGCTATAAAAATGAGTAATAAAGCAGGGATGACTGAAATCCAGAAAACATCCATTAAATTTTGAGGGGAAATCTGTAGGCCAATAAGAATAAACATTAACGACTGTGCCAACCAAGCAAGGCTATTGTAAAAGTGTTTATTAACATTTCTGCCTCGTAATAGCTGATTACCAATGATCACACCAGCAATATACACCGCCACTAAAACGTTACCACCCACCGCTTCGGTGCCATAAACGGTAATAATGAAACAGGCAAGAATAAAGACGGGAATTAAACCATATTCTTCTAATTTAATATGATTAAGCGCCATTACACATAACTTCCCTAAAACAAAACCAATCAAAGCACCAAATAGGATTTGCTGCGCTAATAACATGCTGATACTTGCGACGGAGGGGGCGACGCCTGAGCTACTTAGCAAAATGTCGGTTAATAAAATCACCATTAATAACGCCACCGGATCATTCGTTGCAGACTCAAACTCTAAAATGGTGGCGGTATTTTCTTTTAGTTTTAATTTTTTGGACTCTAGAATGGAGAAAACAGCGGCAGCATCTGTAGATGAAACCACAGCAGCAAACAGCAAACAGGTTAAAAAATTAAAATCCAATAAATAATATAAAATCACCGCAAAAAACAAGGTGGTTAACAGCACACCAACACTCGATAGTGTCCCTCCCTCTTTCCAGGCTAATTTAATACTGTTAGTTGACGTATTTAAACCACCAACAAAGACAATAACATTAAGCGCCATGCCACCAATAAAAGAAGTTAATTGCAAATCATCGTAAACAAAATCAAACTCACCATTACCGAACACCAAACCCACAGCCATAAAAATAAGCAATGACGGAATACCTAGCGTTTTAGAAGGATGGTGCAATAAGATGCCAATAGCAACTAAGCTAGCAATACCTATCATTATCATTTCAAAGGACATATTTTCCGTTTTAAAAGCCTTGTAATAAGGGTAATTAATTCGTTTTACGATAACTTTGAGTTATTAAAAAACTATTAAGTATAAGGGGATGGAATAGCTTTAATGATACTAAAAACAGGGGCAGATAAACACTTAACAAAGCGATAAAAATGAGTATAGATTACTTTAAAACTCGCTTCCTGTGTAATTAAATAGCAAGCACAAAAAAGAGCCATAGAGCTCTTTTTATCAAAATTAACGACGTAGACCTAGTTCAGCGATAAGTGCCGTTTACTACAAGCTGCAATCTCTTTGCTGAGTGCAGAAACAAAAAAAGAGCCTTATGGCTCTTTTTATTAACAAGGTTTAAATCGAAATTAACGACGTAGGCCAAGTTCTGCAATTAGTGCTGTGTACGCAGCAACATCTTTACGTTTTAAGTAGTCAAGTAATTTACGACGTTGACTAACCATGCGTAATAGACCACGACGGCTGTGGTGATCATGGATGTGTTCTTTGAAGTGACCTTGCAGGTGGTTGATTTGTGCTGTGTATAATGCAGCTTGTACTTCAGATGAACCAGTATCGCCTTCTGCGCGACCAAATTTTGCTACAATCTCAGCTTTCTGTTGTGCACTTAGTGACATAACGTACTCCGATATTTTGCGGTTAAGTGAGTTAACCTATTTAAATTATTACCGCCGATCACTAATTCAGCGATAAAGTGAAGAGCGGATTTTACGGATTATTACTAAACTAAGCAATAGTTATTGCATTTTATTACGACTTCGTTTTTGTTAAGGAAATGAGTAATGCAAATTTGATCTCTGCGTTAGCCATATATAAATAAGAGCAGATAGTTATTCTTCTCCCTTAAAAGCAACAAGTAGGCCTATCTATCAAAAGAAGCAGACAATCTAATGAGGCTTTTAAATTTGCGATATGATTCTCCTTTCCTATATATGTGAAGTTACAATAAATTGTAACTCTATAATTACGATCATTACCGAGATAATTAAAAAAGGGGCTAATAAATGGAAAAAGCGATTGATTTTAATAAACTTAATAATATGGCATGTAATACTGAAGTCCATATCCAATTATTGACAAATAATGCCCCCATTCAATTAGAAACACATTTAATAGGGATTGATTCTAACAAATCTGTAATTCTAGCCATTGCTAATACACAAGATTGGTTAGACGCTAGAAAGCACCTTAATCAAGGTGGCGCTACAATCGTTAGCATAGGCAACATGAAAAAATCTGACGCCGAAATTATTACTTTTCGTAGTAACATCCAAAAAATAAGCAGCATATCGGATAACTGGTTAATAATGGATTATCCAAAGGAATTGAAAAAAGTTGCTATCCGCAAGTACCCACGTGTTTCTATCTGTGTTGAATGTACAATTATAAATGAGAAAGACAAATCAGAACTTAGTCGCGGATTTGCACATAATATTTCAAATAATGGCTGCGCTTTTATCGGGGAGTCATTAGAAGAGGGTGCTATTGATTGCAGCTACTTGTTACGATTGAAATTCATGAAAGACAAACGCAATCTGGTAATTCCTGTTACGGTCAAAAATATTATGAAGAATAAAAATCAAATAGGCATAAAACAATATGGTTTACTCTTTGATGAAAGTAAGCAAGAGACACGGGATTTTGTGCAATACATTAGATTGCACCATTTATCTTAATGAGAATAATGTTTAACATTATGAAGCTTTGCTGGAGTATTAAATGTAATCAAGAATATTAAAGACTAATTGAGTCATGTAACACTTTAAATGAGTTTAATAAGGCATTCATTTTCCTGGGTTTATACCTCTACCTCTAAACCTATGGATATACACCCATTCTCACACTTCACGCCAGGCTCCCCGACACTGGAAACAGATAATTTCAATGGCTGCTGGCAAACCGCACAAAGCACAGTTTCACCTTTGCCAATTTTCTTAATCAAATTGCGTTGTTCATTGAATGATTTCGATGCTGATTTATTGATTGCTGAAAAGTCTAATTTAGCCATATCTGTCCCTTCATTATTCTATTTTTGATAATAAAAAACCTCGCAGATTATTTCTGCAAGGCTTATATAGTGCAGTTTGAAAGCGTACGTTTATAAATTAGCTAAACGTTTTGGTGCAATTAAACCATCGTCATTCATCTGACCGACACCGATAAAGGTATGTGCTTCACCGACAGTAATACGTACGATAGTATCATCTGGCGCGCCAAACACTTGTACAGGTTGACCATGTAAAACGTAGTCGCCCATCTCAGCAGAGATATTCACTTCCGGATAGTTTTTTACCGCAGTATCCATTTCCAGTAACAGCGGATCTAATAACTCATAAGGACTGATATCAGACTCTTTGGCTTGTTCAATCAAAGCTTCAAGTTGCTCAATGGTTACCATACGTTCATATGGGTAATCTGCAACTTGAGTACGGCGCAGCATAGAAACATGTCCACCACAACCTAATAACTCGCCCAGATCATCAACGATAGTACGGATATAAGTCCCTTTACTAACGTGAATATCCAGATCAACTTCATTATCTTCAAAACGTAATTGATTGATTTCATAAACAGTGATCGGACGTGCCTCACGTTCAATAGTAATGCCTTCACGCGCATATTTATAAAGGGGTTGGCCTTTATGTTTTAATGCGGAAAACATCGAAGGCACTTGCATGATATCGCCACGGAATGTATCAAGTGCATCATCAAGTTGCTGCTGAGTAACAGCAACTTCCCGCTGCTCAACCACATCACCTTGTGAGTCACTGGTTGTTGTGCGCACACCTAATGTTGCCGTTACGGTATAACGTTTATCGGAATCGAGTAAAAACTGAGAAAATTTGGTAGCTTCACCTAAACAGACAGGCAACATACCAGTTGCAAGTGGATCTAACGCGCCGGTATGCCCTGCTTTGTTAGCAAAGAAAATACGTTTAACACGTTGTAATGCATGGTTTGAGCTGATATCTGTTGGTTTGTCCAATAAAACGATACCGTTTATTGAACGCCCCTTTCCTCGTCTTGCCATTACTCTTCGTCCTCGTCGCTGCGATCAGATTCTTCCAATTTACTCTTATCAACTTTTACTGCACTGCTTACCAGCTCAGAAATACGCAGACCTTCTGTTAATGTTTCATCAAAACAGAAACGCACTTCCGGTACAATACGTAAACGCATCGCTTTACCTAATAGCCTGCGGATATATCCCGATGCGGCGTTAAGTCCTTCAAGCGATTCATCATTAGTCTGGTCGCCAATGGTTAAAAAGGTAACAAATACTTTTGCGTAAGCAAGATCACGAGTGATATCAACACCTGAAATCGTCACCATGCCGATACGCGGATCTTTTACTTCCTGCTGCAGTATACGCGCCAGTTCTTTTTGAACCTGCTGCGATACACGGGAAGTACGGCTATATTCTTTCGCCATTTTTTTACTCCTTCATCAGATGACTGATGCTTATTCTTTATAAATGAGAATGGAGGCTATAGCCTCCATTCTTTAATAAAAAGCGAATCTAAAATTATAAAGTACGTTTAACTTCAATAATTTCAAATACTTCGATTTGGTCGCCTACGCGTACATCGTTGTAGTTCTTAACACCGATACCACATTCCATACCGTTACGTACTTCTTCTGCATCATCTTTAAAGCGGCGTAGAGATTCAAGTACACCTTCGTATATAACCACGTTTTCACGTAATACACGGATCGGGTTATTACGTTTGATCTTACCTTCAGTGACCATACAACCTGCAATTGCGCCGATTTTTGGTGATTTAAATACTTCACGTACATCAGCAATACCTGTGATCTCTTGTTTGAACTCAGGTGATAATAAACCGCCCATTGCCGCACGAACTTCATCGATTAAATCATAAATGATGCTGTAGTAATGCAGATCAACCGCTTCGTTATCAATAAGTTTACGCGCAGATGCATCGGCACGTACATTAAAGCCGATAACGATTGCGCCGGAAGCTGAAGCAAGAGATGCATCAGTTTCAGTAATACCACCTACACCACGGATGATGATATTAACTTTAACTTCATCTGTAGAAAGTTTGTTTAGTGAATCACAGATTGCTTCAAGTGAACCTTGTACATCAGCTTTAAGTACGATGTTAAGTTCAGAAACTTCACCTGCTTCCATGTTGGCAAACATATTATCAAGTTTCGCTTTCTGCTGACGAGCAAGTTTGATATCACGGAATTTACCCTGACGGTATAAAGCAACTTCACGTGCTTTTTTCTCATCTTTAACAACGGTAGCTTCATCACCCGCCTGCGGTACACCAGATAAACCTAGTACTTCTACAGGAATAGAAGGACCAGCAGTATCAATCGGTTTACCATCTTCATCACGCATCGCACGAACACGGCCGTATTCAAGACCACAAAGTACGATATCACCCTGCTTCAGTTCACCTTGCTGTACAAGGATAGAAGCAACCGGACCACGACCTTTATCAAGGCGAGACTCGATTACTACACCTGATGCAGGGCCTGTAGCAACAGCCTCTAAATCAAGCATTTCAGATTGTAGAAGGATACTGTCAAGTAATTCTTGGACACCAGTACCTACTTTAGCTGAAACGTACGCGAAGATATTCTCACCGCCCCACTCTTCAGAAATAATGTCATGCTGAGAAAGCTCAGTTTTAACACGGTCTAAATCAGCGCCTTCTTTATCAATTTTGTTTACCGCAACAATCAATGGAACGCCAGCAGCTTTAGCATGCTGAATCGCTTCAATTGTTTGCGGCATTACACCATCATCGGCAGCAACAACCAGTACCACGATATCTGTCGCTTTAGCACCACGAGAACGCATTGATGTAAACGCCGCGTGTCCCGGAGTATCCAGGAATGAGACCATGCCTTTAGGGGTATCTACATGGTAAGCACCGATATGCTGAGTAATACCACCGGCTTCACCATCAGCAACTTTTGCACGACGAATGTAATCTAGTAATGATGTTTTACCATGATCAACGTGTCCCATGATAGTAACAACAGGTGCACGTGAAGTTTTATCACCACCTTCTTGGGCTTCAGCTAGTACCGCTTCTTCCAATTCATTTTCTTTAGTAATAATAACCTTGTGGCCCATCTCTTCTGCAACGATAGTTGCCGTTTCCTGGTCAATCACTTGGTTAATAGTCGCCATCGCGCCCATTTTCATCATTACTTTAATAACTTCAGTCGCTTTAACAGCCATTTTATTAGCCAGTTCAGCAACTGAGATTGTTTCACCAATTTTCACATCACGTTCAACAGGTGCCGCTGGTTTTTCAAATGCTTGTTGCAGTGCAGAAGGTGTTGCAACGTTTGCTTTTTTACCACGGCGACCACGGCGACCTTGCGGTGCCTGTACAGGTGCTGCAGCTTTTTTCTTCTTCTTACGACGAGAAGGCCCTTCCGCTTTAGAGTCAGATGCATCTTCAGCAGCTTGCGCTTCTTTAGATGAAGTAACGTGGTAATCCACC
>NZ_CEZLMY010000100.1:0-4707 GCF_983033635.1 Psychromonas sp.
AATGACACGAGTATTACTGCAAGGGCTATAGCAAGAAAGCGTAATACATTTGGCCAGGCTTTAGGCGATATCTTGTTGCCCGAGGGAAAAACTGTCATGAACGTAGTAGAAAATAGACTATCAAAAGGTTTTAGGGAAAATGGTTATCGCGTTTTATCTGACAAAGATACGGGCTATGATAAGGCGATTCCCGTAGAGGTAGATATTAAAAAGTTTTGGGGGTGGTTTAGCCCCGGCTTTTGGTCTTTAGGAATAAACTTTCAAACCTCTATTGTTGTAACTTCGCCTGTCCAAGGGTTCGACAAAGGAATTGAATTTGATAGTGAAGTTCAAGAAAGATTTCAAACAGCTAGCGGTAGTAACTGGAAAACAGTTATTAATCTATCCTTAGATGAGCTTAATAAAGATATTCAAAAAGAAATTCAAAGCATTCAAGCATCTAGCAAGTAAAAGCAATTGGACGAGCAATAATGCGCAGCATTATTTGAGGCGTTAAATTTCATCATATGGAGAGCATATGCCATTTACACCATTTCACATGGGCCCAGGAATAGTAGTCAAAGCTCTTCTTCAGGGGAGTTTCAGTTTAATGGTGTTCGGCTGGGCTCAAATCGTTATGGATATCCAGCCATTAATTGTAATGATCTCTGGCGAAGGGCGTCTACATGGTTTTTCACACTCATTGGTAGGTGCCACGTTACTAGCCGTATTTTCAGCATTATCTGGCAAGTATCTATCAGAAATTGGCCTATTTATTATTGGTTTTAATAAGCAATGGCAGTTGAATATTTCATGGTGGGTATCGTTTTTATCAGCATTGATCGGTACATACAGTCACGTACTGCTTGATAGTATTATGCATTCTGATATCGAGCCGTTTTTTCCAGTCACAACTAGCAATGTATTTCTCGGCATTATTTCACTTCAGACTTTACACAAAGTCTGTTTGTATAGTGCCCTAGTAGGTTGCATTCTATATTGCGCCATTAACTGGGTACAAAAATTTAACAAATCAAGCAAGAAGGACGTATTAAATCGTACCTCTTCTTGAGGCGTTAATACAAGAATCATTAACTTATACTGACAACTGGTTTTTACACAGCCTGTGGCATAGAGTGCTAAAAATAGCTTTTCTGAACTGGATTAGAAAAGTTGACAGTGCCATAGCTATTTTGATCTATATCAACTGTTTTTTTGATTTTTCTGAAAGATTAAAAACCGAACATATACTTACTGCAAGTATATGTTTGTTGATTTTTATAAAACGTTACTTTTGTTGCTTTATTATATTGCATAGATGGATGTTGAATAATGCCAACTAAAGAAAAAAATAATACAGATTTTTCAAATTCAATTTTCATCAAATGCTTAATTACCACTTTGTGTTGTGCTGTGTTTATTCAGGCCTGCCAGGCTGGTGAAAGGCAATCTCTATCAATTAATACGATTTACCTGCTTTCTTTGGCTTTGTTATTTTTTTTCATTTCATTTAATGGTTGGCTAAGCCGGTGAAGACTATGCTTGATTCTTCTCATCTCAAGCATAAAAATCTTACGCTAGACAAGCAGCCAGTTGGTATCAATAAGTTTACCTTTATATTGCAGGCATTGATAACGTCACTGGCCGAAAATATGCGAACTAGGGAGTAAATAGTGATTTCTGAGACGCACCCAAAAGAGCATAAACTGCAAAGCGCTTCAGTGGTATCTGAGTTAGGACTGACTCCACATATACTGGTTGTGGATGATGATTCGGCGACTTTAGAAGTTATCAGTCAGTATCTGATATCCGAAGGACTGAGAGTGACCACGTTTTGTAACGGTGAGCTGCTATTGCAGCAGTTGGAAACAGAGCAACAAGCTGATCTTGTTTTGCTGGATATAACTTTGCCAGATTCGGATGGCTATGTGGTTTGTGAACGGCTGCGTGAAAGTTTTAATGCGGCTGAGCTGCCAGTCATTATGCTAACCTCTATAGCTTGGCGGAAAGATTGGATTAACTGCATTAATTGTGGCGCGAATGATTACTTGCAAAAACCTGTTGCCGGGGAAGAATTACTCGCACGGGTGGTTACTCAATTGAGGGTGCGTGGAGCCCATCAAGCGGCACTCGAAAACCAGCAGCTTAAGATGGAAATTGTTCGGCGCAGGCAAACAGAATGGGATCTGCAATTAATACGTCGCCGCCTGGGGGCGATGTTGGATTCCGTTCCCGAGTCGGTACTTGCCATTAGTGAAGGCGGCGAGCTTTGCTTTTGTAATCAAGCCTTTGAGCAGCTTACAGGCTTCACCGTTGAGCAGATACAGGGGAGGGCAATGGAGATCTTGTTTCCTGCCGAGAGTCAAGGGCGGCTCCATAACTGGTTAGAAGGCTTGAGTAACAGTGGCGAGCTTGAGCCTTGTTCAATGGAGCTGATATATGCCAACCATTCGCAACATTATAATGATATACAAGCTTACCAATTAGAGCTCGAAGATGAGCTGCTGCTGATGTTAGTAGTGCGAGCTATAGGTGCGACTGCAGATCAGGTACCAGCTTTTATAGTTGAATTAGTAAATCGTAATCGCAATCGTCTGCGTGCTGTTGAGGAGTCTTTGTGTTTTTTCACGCCAGAGCTTATGGCAGAGCACCCCGAACTCATCGACGATCTGCATGCTATTGATACAGCACTTAAGCAGTTAACCAGATGGCTGGATGCGGATCAAGATCATGATGATATACGCTCATTACTGGTTAATGTAATGAATCTGGTAGTCGACTACTGGCTAGATTGTGCTCTTGGTAGCAAAGGCGATTTAGCACGGCAGTCTGGCTTGTGGAAGGTTTATACCAACGAAAATGGTTGGGATCGCACTCAGACACTTGATCGCTACTTATGCTTGGAAACATTACCAAAATATCCTCGTCGAAAACAAGTTATAAGGACTGCCGAATTTGTACTGACCTGCGGTCGACAAGATTCTGCTAAGCGTCAACATTTAGAGCGTGCTCTTATGCACCTGTATGCGGGAGCCCGTAAACCTTAGTTTTTAGCCTTTCTTCTGCAAAATCTATGCTTGCATTCGTGACGTTTTGCTAAGCGAATAGTTTTTTGTTTCTTTTTTTTTGATGATATTTTTTATGTAATTCAGCTGCTTATCGTTTTTTTTAACGATATTAACACTGGCTATTATCTGTAGTGTTTACTATATAAATTAGAGCAATAAATATTACTTGAATTATCGGTAAGTGATGTTCGTATTGGAAGTATATCTCCAGCTCCGCAAAACTCGGTAAGTAGTGGGAAAAGCTTTATGCTAATCGAAAAATTTTCAGTTAAAGCTCAGGAAGTTATTGAAAGTGCCTGCCGTTTGGCTGTTAAAAACGACCATGAATACGTGACGCCGTGGCATGTGCTCGCGGTGATGCTGGATGCAACTAATGACCTGCAACCAGAATATTTGAAGCCAGCCAATATTGATATTGACACACTTGCAGTCCAGGTAGAAAGCCGGCTATTAACTCAACCGAAGGCTCGTTCGGACAGCCAGCAGACACCTATTAATCGCGATCTGGAAAGGATATTGATTAGCGCGCAAGACGCCTCTTTCGGTAAAGGTGAGAAGTACATAAGCATTAATCAAATCCTGTTGGGTATGTTGGTGCTTGAAGATATTGAACGGGCATTTTCGGATGCGGGAGGAAACAAGCGACAATTGGAAGATATTGTTAAAAAAATATCGTCAGAAAAGTCCATTTCAGATGAAGAAGAGAGCACTACTGGTAAATACCTTTCAAAATATACTTACGATCTTACTGTGCGAGCCAGCGAGGGAGCACTGGAACCTGTAATTGGTCGAGAGCAGGAAGTGCGGCTGGCTATACAAGTATTAAGTCGCCGAATAAAAAACAACCCAATAATTATTGGAGAGCCCGGAGTAGGTAAAACGGCCATCGTCGAGGGGCTTGCACAGCGTATGGATAAAGGTGAAGTTCCTGATGATCTGAAATTAACCCGCATTCTCTCTCTCGACTTGGGTCTGTTGATTGCCGGAGCTAAATATCGGGGAGAATTCGAGGAACGCTTTAAACGTCTTCTGCAGGAGGTTGCAGATGCAGGAAATATCATTCTGTTTATTGATGAAATACATATGCTGGTGGGAGCTGGAGCTTCAGAGGGGGCAATGGATGCTGCAAATCTGCTCAAGCCTGTACTGTCACGAGGTGAAATCCGTTGTATTGGTGCGACGAGTACTGAAGAGTACCGAAAGCATATAGAAAAAGATGCTGCTTTGATGCGTCGTTTTCAGGTTGTCATGGTTGATGAGCCCAGCGTAGATGAAAGCATTTCAATTGTAAGAGGGGTAAAGGAAAAATATGAAGTTCATCATGGCGTTCAGCTATTAGATGAGTCACTTGTGGCATCGGTAAAATTAGCAAAGCGTTACATTACAGATAGATACCTACCCGACAAAGCACTCGATCTGATTGATCAGGCCTGTGCTTCTGTACGAATCGGATTTTCAGCTAAACCAGAGCAGATCGATACAATTGATCAAAGGATTATTGAGTTGGAAATCGAAATCTCTGCTATCAAAAATGAGACAGGAAGTGTCGCAGTTAACCGATTAGAATTACTTCAAAATGAACTGACTCAACTAAAAGAAAAAGGAGACTGGCTAACGGAAAAATGGCAGAAAGAAAAAAACGCGCTAGCTGTAGTCCAAA
>NZ_CEZLMY010000100.1:4717-12643 GCF_983033635.1 Psychromonas sp.
TGAAGATGCCAGGCTGGAAATGGAACAAAAAATACGTGAGGAAGATTTCTCGCGGGTTGCCGAGCTGCAATACAAGACAATTCCGGATTGTGAGAAAACGCTGGAAGAATATTCAGATATAGATCTGTCGGATAAACGGTTTGTTCAGCAAGCGGTCACGGCTAATGATATAGCCGTAACTGTTTCGCGCACGACAGGAGTTCCGGTAGCAAAAATGATGGAGTCTGAGAAAGACAAGTTACTTAATTTAGAGTCTTACTTACGACAGCGAGTTGTTGGTCAAG
Source organism: Psychromonas sp. (assembly GCF_983033635.1). Taxonomy (NCBI): domain Bacteria; kingdom Pseudomonadati; phylum Pseudomonadota; class Gammaproteobacteria; order Alteromonadales; family Psychromonadaceae; genus Psychromonas; species Psychromonas sp. The sequence goes on from NZ_CEZLMY010000100.1 coordinate 5,002, forward strand.
AAGATGCACTTACAATAATAGCAAAAGCTATCAGACGATCGCGAGCAGGCGTGCAAAACCCTAATCGCCCGATAGCTTCATTTCTTATGCTTGGACCTACAGGTGTTGGTAAAACTGAAGTATCAAAAGCACTTGCAGAATACCTGTTTGATGATGAAGGCTCACTTATCCGCATCGATATGAGTGAGTTTATGGAAAAACATTCCGCCGCTCGTTTGATTGGAGCTCCACCTGGATATGTTGGTTATGAAGAGGGGGGCGTGTTGACAAATAGTGTTAATCGAAAACCTTATAGCGTTATCTTGTTCGATGAAGTGGAAAAAGCGCATCCAGATGTATTCAACCTGTTCCTGCAATTGCTTGACGAAGGGCGATTGACGGACAGTCATGGTCACACTGTAAACTTCTCAAATACGGTTGTTCTTATGACGTCCAATCTTGGTGATGAAAGCATCCAGGAAACTAAAACAGAACAAGAAATAGAGCGAATGAATGAAATGATTATGGAGGCTGTACGTTCGCACTTTCGCCCGGAATTTATTAATCGCCTCGATGATATTTTAATTTTTAAACAGTTGAAGGCTGAAGGTATGAAAGCGATTGCAGACATTCAGCTCAAGCGTCTTTCCAAGCTTCTACAGGAGCAAGATATACAGTTAGTTGTGAACGACAGTGCAAAAGCATTACTGGCCAGGCTTGGTTTTAATCCGTTAATGGGAGCAAGGCCTTTAAATCGAATTATTCAGTCCCGTTTGCAGGATGTTTTAGCACAAGACATTATTGCCGGCCTTCTTAAGTCGGGAGATCTTGTAAATGTGACGGCGGAAGAAGATGAAATTATCGTGACAATTGCAGAGGCACCTAATCAAGTACTACTCGATGAGTAGAAAGGTGTTATTGAATATGCATGCCAATAAGGAACGATTGGAAAAATGAAAAATTTAGATAAATTAAGTGTGGCACCCAGTGCTTCAAAATTAGAGTCAGTAGGTACTTTTTTTGCGGATAATTGGCTGTATGTTATCGTCTTTTTGTCTGTTTTAGCTGTTTTTCTACTGTTCTTTCTCTATAAAAAAAGAAAGAGCAATGCTTTAGCTAAAAAAAGTATAGAGGTTAAAGAAGAGCCTATTCCGGTTTCAAGCTTTAAGAAAATATGGCGTGGATTTTTACGGGAACTGCCGTGGCAGCTGCGCCGGGTATTAAGTATTTATCATCATTTTATTGTTATGGGAGATGTGGGGGCCGGTAAAAGTAGTCTGATTGATAGTCATACCGACTGGAAAGGACAGGCACTGCAGTTTTACCCAAGTTATATCGAGGATCCTCTATTACATATCTACCTAGGGGCAAAAATTCTTATTCAGGAAATTCCATCAACTCTGTTGAACGATACTTCAAAAAATGCCCGCTTAGCCTTACTCAAGCTATGGAGACCGCTCTATCGACATAAAAGTCCTACAGTGGTGTTCGTTCTCAATGGCATGAAGCTGAAAAATGATGATCCGGAATATCTAAAGAAACAAGCTCAGGTTGCCAGAGGGAAAATAAATCTGCTTGCTCAAATAACGGGTAAACCCATAGGTGTCAGGATTACTCTTACACACATGAGTGAAGTCGAAGGTTTTTCTGAGTTGTCAAAATTCCTCAGACAGAAAAATATTCAGTTAAAACTCGAGTTTTCTTCAAAAGAGGATATTGCAAATATTGAATATTGCCTAGAGTATTATGAAGCTTATTTGGAACAGGCTCTTGTCACGCTCTCTGCCGCTGAATATCTGAAAATTATTACCTTTATGCGTGCCGCACCAGTAATCCTCAAGGATTTGTCAGGTTTTATCTCCATTTTGCAAAGTCCTGATCCCTTATCACATATTCCCCGAATTGATGAAGTTTGTTTAACTTCAACCCTTGAGGGGGATTCTCTAGTTTCAAACCCATTTGCTACTACTCTTTCTTCAGAAGAACTGCAAAAGTTTAATCCTCTTCTCCGACATCAGATTGCAGCAGCAGTATTGCTAGTGGGGGGAATTATCTATTTGGGTAATGCATTTTTCTACGAGAAATATTTAGTTGAAGCAAAAGTAGAAGAGGTGGCGATTATTGAGGCTTCACCGCCTGCGCAGTATGGCCAGAAAATTCATCAGTTATTTATTGATCCCCTGACCAGTATGCAGACGCATGCATTAATGGAATTTTTACCTGATTTCTTTCCTCATATTAATAAAGAGATCGATAGACGTGTAATAGAACTTATACGTGAGACATATTTACTGCCAGAATTGGAGAGGTTTTATGTTGAAGGTAAAGATCAAGGAATCTCTAAAGATAAAAAAAGTGACTCTCTTTATGATTTACAAAATATAGATATTGTCGATGCACAGCAAAAGGTTTTGTACTTTTTGGGCTTGCTCTATGCGACCCGAAGTGATGATCTTGGAAAGCTTATTCTAAAAGATCCGGCTGTATGGGCTGAGACTCTTGGTTTATCCCAAATGTTGGTTGAGGATTATGTAAAGAATAATCAGTCTTCCTGGTCTGTTGATATGGATATAGAAAAGGTTACATATCGCAAGGGGGTAAATATAGCGACTGATCTTCATTACTGGATGGTCTATTTTACAAAAATAGAAACTCTCTATCAAAAAGAAGTTATTTCGAAGGCTGATTTCTATAAATTACAGAAAGAGACAGATTACCTTATTAACGTAATTAAGGAGATCGAACAATTTGATCTTGCTGTGACTGTTGCTGAGCTTCTGAAAAGGCAATCAATCCATGGTGTAACCGTTGATCTGGTCGAGCAGGAGAATGCCCAGCTTAGGCAGAAGGATGTTAAGAATTTTCTCTCACTAATAAATATGAGCAGATTTGATTATCCAGCGGTGAATGATAATTTAACGCTAATCGGTTTATGGGAACACCTGAAAGCTATGCTCCACTTTATGGGAGAAGAAGACAATGATGATCGGTTCTACCATTTTATTTTGGCTGGTCGTGAATTCAAATTTAACGCTAAGCGATGGAATGCTGTCAAAAATCGTAGCAGGATAACTTCCTTTTTAGATGATTTTATTGCGCACAACAGTCGACATGACGGTCTGCTTTTTTTTCCAGTAAAGAAAGAGTTTGATGATCTGGTCATGAATCCATTCAATGATGGAAGTTTTTTATTTTCAGGACATTCAATCGTTGACGGTAGGTTTACTAAGGAGGCCTTTGAGCAAAGGGTTAAACCTGTATTGACTGAACTTCCCAAGTTTTTTCAACAATTGCCAGTCTCAGAAAAGAGCAAAAGGCAACTTAATAATTTTCTTTTTAAAGAAATAGAAGTTTATGCTCGTCGATATGCAGAGGCGTATCGAGGTTATTACATGGACTTCGATATAAACGCCAACTCATCAGGAGCTCTCAGTTATGTGTTAACTCAGTTGACGCTTCCATCCTCTCAATTCATGGAATTTCTACTGAGTGTAAAGGAAAATACAGGCCTGGAGCTTGAGGCTAGCGAATATATGCGTCCTATGGTTTTGCAGCTTGCAGAGTTTGAATTTTTTCAGCGCCTTATGGCTGAGAAGAAAGGTGCTTTCCCAGAGCTAGAAAAGTATAAGTCCTTGTTAGAGCAGATGCAGAGTGTAATTGGAGAGGAGTCGTTAGCAGACGAAACTAAACGTCAGGATAAACCCCTTGGGGACTTTGCCAGCAAATTAACACCTTTGGGAAAAATAAGCTACTCGATTTATCTTGATGAACCTGGCTCGTACCTAAACCTGATAAAGCTATGGTTAAAGAGTGTCGGTATATCATCTCGATGGCAAGATGTATTTTTGGCTCCTGTCTATCAGGCTTACGCACTGGGTAGGGGCGAAGTGGAAGCAGAGTTGGAAAAAACATGGACAGCTCTTTGGAGGGATGATGTAAAACCACTTTATAGCCGCTTCCCGTTTGATAAAGCTTCTGCTCAAAATGTATCACTAGCAGAGCTTAAGAATGCTACTCACCCGGATGGACATTTTTGGCAGTATTTTAATACTCTGTTAGCTCCGTTATGTATTAAACAAGATGGTCATTGGTATCCACGCAGTGGAGTTCAGAGTGAATTAAGGTTGCCGGGCAATATGCTTCCAACATTGAATTCCCTTGATAGGATTTCTAAGGATTTATGGGCTAGCAATGGTGAAGCTCGGCCCCTTGAATTTATGATTCGCTCTGCACCATTACCTATTTCTATTTCCGATGAATATATCCCTGTTCTTTCGTATCTGCATATTGGCGAATCGGCTGTTGTTGGTTTTAACCAGAAGCCGTCCTGGAAAATGTTTAAATACTTCTGGCATAAAATTAGTGCTGCCTCGGTGGGACTTGAAATTGCTACAGCGAATAAAGATGAAAGAATGCAGCGTTCGCTTACTGTATCGAATGCTAATTGGAGCTTCTTTCACCTGCTTCAAAAAGCAGAAGAGATTACTTATGTCACTCAATTTTATATCGATGATAAAGCTGACAAGGATGCTAATACTGTCAGAGAAATAAAGCGTACGGATAATCTATTAAACCAGGATCCTGTTTGGATGTTGAATTGGCCAATTTTCTTTTCGGGATCGGATCTGGATTTTGATCCGGAGCAGGTGACAAGCAAAAATCAGCTTGATCAAAACGTATTAAACATAACATTTTCGATAGATAAAGACCCCTGGACTATATTTAGCCTTCCACCAAGGGAGTAATGGACAAAGATTAGCTCTGTAAGGGAATGTGGTTTGTTAAAAACAGTCAGGTTGTTTTGATGACAGTGCAAGGAATAAGGTGTAACTAAATGACTAGTTTGAGTGTTGGTAGAGAATTTTTAAAGTTATCGCGAGTGTTGAGTATATTTGCTCTGATGGCCGTAATGGCTGGTGGCACTGGTTGTTCAAACATAATGAACTTAATGGACAGTGACTCTATTAAGTTTTCTTTTGAGTCAGAGGAAGAAACTAATGATGGCCGGTCAATGTATGTTGTCATTCGTACAGTAAATAACAAGAACTTTATGATTGAAAGTTATGATCAGATTGCAGATATGGTTTATGGGGATTCACCTGATAAAGGATTTATTGTTTCGTATGTGATTTTACCGGGTAAGGAAAAAAATGTGACGATTAGTAAACCAGAAGATTCGGCGATAGCGGTTTATGCACTTTTTACCCACCCTGGTGAAAAGTGGAAAACTCTGATTAAGGCGCCTTTTGAAAAGGCGTATGACATTAAATTGCTCGATAACTCAATAGAATAGGTGACTGGCGATGATTAATTTTTATCTGTTATTTTTATTGTCTGCATCCTTAGGTTGGGCCGGAAGAATATATCATGACTGAATATATAGATATGGCACTGATTGATAAGGATTTAATGCTGGATGACTCTGTGTCTTTCAGTAAGTTGGACTGGCTTGAGCAGAGTTATACAGATGTAGATAGTTTTTGGCTCAAGTTCAAAAATTCGGTTGACCATATATTTTGTGTTGGTGGAACCAGTCGAATATTTGATAGCTATAACTTTTTTTACGATATTGTCCACCGCAACCGAGACAATACTGCTGCGTTGTGCTGGTACGATCCGTCTGCAGGGCTGAAAGAAATGTCTTATCAGGAGCTGGGTGTCAGGGCAACCCAAAAGGCGGCTGCCTGGTCGCGGCTAGGTGCTCAACCGGGACAGACATTTTGTATTATTAAAGCTATGAGTATTGAGCTGGCCGTTGACTTATTAGCTGCACTGAAAAATGGTTATGTTATTTCATTGTTACCACCCAAAGGCAAAGCTTTCCTCCTGACTCGGCTAGCTGCACTGCAACCAGATTATATAGTTACTGAAGAAAAAAATGTTGAATTGCTGTCTGACTGGTCAGAGAAATTGCTGCCAGACGTTCAGGGAGTGCAATATACCAGCACCGATGCGAATAGGTTTTTCACTTATCCATCCAAAGCTACCGTTTTCAGATGTTTTGATCCCTGCACTTCAGACTTATTACAGACTACAGATATAAGCAGTAACGCGGCCTTTCTTTTGGCTTTACGCGACGGATTTATCACTCTTGGGTTGCGGCCTGGCGAGGTTTATGCCGCTCCAGATATGTCCCTTCTGGAAACTCAGCCCAGCCTGCTTTTGGCGGGGTTACTTTGCGGGGCAACCTATTTTCATTTGCTGCCAGAGCAAATCGCAGCCAATCCTGAACTGGTAACTCGGCAACCAATAAAAATATTTGGAGTATCAAAGAAAGTACGCGACATCTTACTGGATAGCCAGACAAAGGTGGGGAGCGTATGGGAACGGTGGTTTCGTAATCCTTTAGAGTCCAATGATTTTGAACAATGGCATTGTTTTGTCGATGCCGCTGGGCTCGAAAACGCCTATAGCTATAACTGCAAATGGGAAGTAGCTCTTGGCGGCTGTGCCTTGATGTCGGTCGGTCGCAAAGGCAGAGTTCATATGAGTATGTTACCTGCGCCAGGAGTGGCATGGACTCTTGCCGAACAGGCAGACACGGAATCCGAGTCAATTACGGGTTATGGCGTTTTTTGTGCTTCTCTTCCCGGTGATTCAGTCCAGGAAAAAGTCGCAACACATACCCTTATGGTAATGGATAAGGGGCAACTGTTTTCAGTCGGATCCAGTGTTGTAAATCGCCGAGGCAGATTCTTTACAATAGATGAGGTTTTGGCCTGCATCACGAAAATAGCAGAAAATAACTCGGTTTTTTTCTCAATTTCTGAAGTACCTTCTATGGATACGGCACAAGATTCTAGCTTTGTTTTGTTGGTCTTTACCGGAGTAAATGTAGCGATAGATAGAGATGCGCTGCAAGTAAAAATTAATTTTACCATTTCCGAGCAAATGGGGGATGAATTTCAACCTGATAGGGTTGAATTTTTCCCGCTATTTCCCAGGTTTCTGGCTGAAATGGAAATCGATCATAATTGGTGTCGTGAACAATATATGAGTGGAAGGCTTATTCATAAGTCAAAGGATAAAATTTTTAAGCTGCTGACCCTGTTAAGAGCATGTGCCACAAATGGCGGTACAGCATTAAAGATGTAGTTTTAAAACAGAACTTATTTAATTCTTAGGAGAAATGTATGGCAATTCAAGATGAAATTCCAAAATCACGTCTCACGCTAAGGTATAAAACTGAGATTAACGGACAGCCGGAAGATGTAACGCTCCCTCTGCGAGTGATTGTGGAGGGGGATTTTTCCCAGGGGAGTTCCAAAGACAGGGCATTGGACCTTGAAGAAAGGCGGTTGCATAACCTGGACGGCACCAATTTGGATGCTGTTATTAAAGATATGGGCATGAGTCTAAATTTTGCTGTACCTAATAAAGTCGATCCTGAAGTGGCTGAAGATGTGGAAGTTGAAATTCCTATCGAAAGTATGAATTCCTTCTCTCCTGACCATGTGGCTAAGCATGTACCGAAGCTTCGAGGTCTGCTGCAAATAAAGGCACTGCTCGAAGAAGTTATTTCTAATGTGGATAACCGCAAGGACTTTCGTAAGTTGCTTAATGAGCTGATGGGCAATGATGAAGCGTTGGCCAGTATGTTAGGCCAGCTGAAAAGTTACGAAAGTCTTAAACTACCTACGAACGAAAAATAGTGAAATTAAGT
>NZ_CEZLMY010000101.1:0-3605 GCF_983033635.1 Psychromonas sp.
GTTTATTTGTACAGTGTAGCGTAATGGCACATAACAAGCAATTTAATAGGACTATGTAGTTGATCCTATCTAGTGGACACCTTTATTTGAAATAGAGGTGTTTATGCCAGCATATAAAACAGGGAAAAAGACTAATCAGTACAGTGCTGATTTTAAAGCAACAGCAGTAAAGCTTACTCATCATTCTGGAGCTACAGTTAAAGCTATAGCAGAAGCATGGTCGCGGCATACTCTATTAAACCCCTGATATGGTTGGGCTCACTGCTTAACTGTGCGCTTACTTTACCTCAATTTCCGAAATCACTGCTTATTATCAGAAAAACCCTTTTAATGCATTGATTGTTAATATTTTTGACTTTCATATTTCTAAAAACCAATTTTTGCTTGTATCCATATTCAGCTAACGTTCATCTGCAATTAGTTATTATGGCGGAGCGGTCTCTAAGATGGCGGTTAATCTGGATGACAACTTGACGTTTCTTATTTAGACTGACTGTATAATCACGGTCTTGATGACTCTTTGATATCTCTATTATGCGAGGCGGATACATCTTATGAAAATGACTTCTCTGTTGACACTGATAGTTTGCTTACTGTTCTCTTTAACAGCAACAGCAACAGCAACAGCAACAGGTGTTCAGGCCTCAATGACTGCCGCTAACTCGCTGAGCATAGCTGCGCAGCCATCAAAAAAAACGTCTAATAAACTAAAGGTTAGCAGTCGTGAACAGGCGGTTCAATTAGTAAAGCGTCAATATAAAGGGAAGGTACTCAAGGCTCAATCCGCTCGGGTTAACGGCCGGCCCGGTTACAAAGTTAAAATGCTATCAAAAGAGGGGCTGGTATTTTATATCTCCGTTGATGCTCAAACGGGTAGTGTGCTCAGAAATTAGTTTATAGATAAGAAAAACCGTGAGGTCAGAGGAGCGGATAAATGAGAGTACTTTTAGTAGAAGATGAAATTGAGCTACAGACTAACCTTAAACAACACCTAATCGAATTTCGTTATACAGTCGATCTTGCCTCCGACGGAGAGGAGGGACTTTTTCAGGGAAGCGAATACAGTTATGATGCGGCAATTATCGATGTGGGGCTGCCTAAACTCGACGGTATCGCGTTAATTACCCGGCTTCGGGAAAAAGGGATAGACTTTCCGATTTTAATTTTAACAGCGCGCGATAGCTGGCAGGATAAGGTAGAAGGGCTCGATGCGGGGGCCGATGACTATCTCACTAAACCCTTTCACCCTGAAGAGTTAGTAGCGCGGTTAAAAGCTCTGATCCGCCGCTCAGCGGGGAAAGCTAGTCCCCTAGTTTATAATGGCCTATTCAGTATTAATACCAGCAGTCTTGAGGTGAAAAAAGGCGATCAGCTTATTACCTTAAGCGGCTCCGAGTATAAACTGTTTGAATATCTTATGCTGCATCCCGGCGAGGTTAAGTCTAAAACGGTACTTACCGAACATATTTACGATCAGGATTTCGATCTCGACTCTAACGTTATTGAAGTCTTTATTCGGCGCTTACGAAAAAAGCTGGACCCTGATAACGAATACAAGCTTATCGAGACATTAAGGGGACAAGGCTACCGTCTTACTCCATTACCAAAAGCACAGGGTAATGATTTATGAGTAAAAAGTTCAAAAGTGTTAATCTTTTAAAATCGCTTAAAGCTCGGCTTATCGTCAGTGCGCTGTTATTGATATTAGTGCTGATGCCCTTGATTGGATTTACCCTTAATGATGCTTTTAAGCAGCAAGTAAAAAACGCCGCTAAAAATGAACTCAGAGCCTATGTTTATTCGGTGCTTGCGGTGAGCGAAGTCGAGAACAATCAGCTTTTTATGCCAGAGCAATTATTAGAAAACCAGTTTAATGTCATTCAATCGGGTTTATATGCGCTTATCTCGAATACTAGTGTTAAATATGATGCTGTAACAGATAGTTATCCCGAGCCGCCAGCCATGCCGAGTGCCGAAAAAAAGACAATAAACAAAGACACTCCTAGGCTCGTCTGGCAATCTGATTCCTTTCTGGGATTTGCAGCGCCGCGTGACTTGCCACTTCCTGCTACGGGGCAGAGTGAATTTTCCGAGATAGTGCTTGAAGGCAGGCCGCACCTTATCTACAGTTTTAGTGCCAGTTTTGAGCAAAGTGCTGCTGCACAAAATAATGTACAGACACAGCTTCAGCCGTTTCCTATCACAATCCATATCATTAAGGATCAGGCAGATTTTCAGCAGCAGGTCGCTCAATTTAGAAAACAACTTTGGAGCTGGCTACTTATCTTAATGGTATTGCTGGTTATTGTTCAGCTGGTTTGGTTGCTTTGGACTTTGAAGCCCCTTGCCAAATTTACACAGGAGTTGAGCGCTATCGAGCAGGGCCATGCACAGCAGATTAATGAAAATTATCCTTCTGAGTTACACGCAGTGGCCCGGCAACTCAATTCCTTGCTTAATACCGAGCAAAGTCAACGTAAACGCTACCGCAATGCACTGTCAGATCTGGCGCACAGTTTGAAAACACCGCTTTCCGTGATTCAAAGCCAGAAGGCCTTAAGCCGCGCTTCAATCGAGCAGATATCAATAATTAACAGTATTATCGGTCATCAATTAAAACGGGCGCAGACTGCGGCAGGCTCTTCCTGGCACTTAGGGATTAAGGTTAATGCAGTTTGCGATAAGTTAGTCCGAACCTTAGCTAAAATCTACCGTGAACCGCAAATCAGTATCAGTCAAATTGTAGATGCGCAGGCTATTTTTAAAGGCGATGAGGCGGATCTGACTGAAATACTGGGCAATCTGCTGGATAACGCCTGCAAGGCAGCCAAGTCACAGGTTTCGTTGACCGTTAAAAGAACGGCAACGCGGTTAATTATCATCGTTGAAGACGATGGTAAAGGGATCACTCCTGAGCAACAATCGCAAATATTCGAGCGCGGAATTCGCGCCGATTCTTATCAGCAAGGTCATGGTATCGGTCTGGCAATTGTCCGCGATCTGATTGACAGCTACAACGGGCAACTGGCTGTTTCCAGCTCAGCAACGCTTGGCGGCGCAAAATTTGAGTTCAGTTTTGGCCAGGAAGCAAGCTGAATCTATTTAATTTCCATCTTCTGTATTTAATTCAGCTTACGTTCATCTTCAACCTTTTATAGTACCTATACCCAAACGACTTGAAAATGCAGATTCCTGCATCTTCAAGTGGTTTGGGTATATAAAGTTGTAAAAGAGTTTGGAGGGTATATGAATAAATTCACAGCGGCGTGTTATCGGTCATTAACTATCGCACTAATAAATACGCTCATATTAACAGTAACACCGACAGTGCTGATTAAGCATGCCAATGCTCAACCAGTTTTTGCCGAACAGGGCGCATTCAATGAGGCCGAGCTGGCGCAGATTTTAGCGCCTATTGCTCTGTATCCGGATAGTCTGCTGACGCACATCTTAATTGCTTCTACCTACCCGTTAGAGATAGTGCAGGCCAATCGTTGGCGCAACGAAAATAGCCACCTCAGTGCCGAGCAGGCAATAAAAAAGAGCGAACATAAAGGGTGGGAGCCAAGTGTCAGTGCACTGTTGGCATTTCCGAATGTATTGGA
>NZ_CEZLMY010000101.1:3615-5622 GCF_983033635.1 Psychromonas sp.
GGACAAACTCAGCGTGGATTTGACCTGGACGCAAAAACTCGGCGATGCTTTTTTGCAGGATGAGCCCGCGCTGCTTAGCAGTATCCAGTCATTAAGACGGCAAGCCGATGCAGCAGACAGTTTGTCAGAAATGGATAATATGTCGGTCACACGGGTTGAACAGCATATTATTATCGAGCCTGCGGAAAAAGAGATTATTTACGTTCCCTATTACGATTCGCGAGTCGTATATGGTCACTGGCAGTGGTATAGCCACCCGCCCGTATATTGGACACCTTATCCCTATTATATACCACATCTGCATGGTCACTTTTATTGGGGCAGTGCAGTGCATATCTCTTTCGATTATTACTTCAGCACGTTTAACTGGCGGCAGCGGCATATCGTTGTCGTTAATCATCACAACTCGCACTATTACCGTCATCGAGAACGGATAGTGACCAGTCACGGTGCGCAGCGTTGGATACATAAACCTCAACATCGCCGGGGCGTTTCCTATCACAGTGAGAATCTTAAACAGCGTTATAACCGCCACTACCCGGAGAGGGCGCAGGTTGATCGGATTCAAAATAAGCTTAGGGAACAACGAACCGACAGGAAAATGAAGTACAGTGGGGCGCATAACAGTCGAAAATTAGCAACCGAAAATAGGCCGCGAATTAAAAAGCGCGAGCAGTCGCCTGCTAATAATATGCACCAGCCTTTACTAAATAAGCAGCATAACGCAGTACCGCGTAATCAGCGGGGAGATACAAAAAATCATTATCAAAGTCAGGGGGAAGGAAAAAGGCAGAAGCAGATGAAAAGTGAGAAAATACAGCGCAATCGGCATCAATCCGGGCAGAACCAAGAGCATAAATAGCTACCCTGGTATAATGAGCAGCGCAGTCGATAAAGGTTCTTTTTAAGGAAGAAATAAGGAGGGAAATGTAGAATGCTTGTCCTACTCAACACATCAAATAAGAGATCTGTCTTGCGAGTATTCATTTTTCAAGCGCAGGACGAGATCACTTTTTTAATGCACTTGCTATTTTATTACCGATAAAGTGCTATCCATTTTTTGTGAAAATGAGGTTGAAATTAAAGATGAAAAAGTCAATTAGCGATTAATGTTGCTGGCCCTTCTGACTGGGTGTGTGACTCGTCAAAATGCAACAACGGGTGAAAAGGAAACCAATAGAACGACGATGGCTGCCGTTGGTGGAGCGATTACAGGGGCGCTTGCAGGTGCTGCAACAGGTAAGAAAAATGGCGCGTTAGGTGGCGCCGCCATCGGCGGGGGGATTGGTTATTACTTTGATCAGCAGGAAGCCGCATTACGCAAAGAGTTATTAGACTCCGGCGTGCAGGTCATACGTGTTGGTGAAAATGAGCTGCAGCTTATTATGGCGCGTGGGATTGGTTTAGAGACGGGCAGTTATCAGTTAAGCGGCAGTATTTTCCCAACCTTAAATGGGGTTGCCAAGATACTTAATGAGTATCCGAAATCATCATTAAGAATCATCGGCCATACAGATAGCGTTGGTAGTTCGGAGTCAAATTTAACCCTGTATGAGCGTCGTGCTGAATCTGTTGGTAACTACCTTATTAGACAAAACGTAAAATAAGGCCGTCTAAGTACGACAGGTTATGGCGAACGCCGCCCGGTTGCAGGTAACGATACGGTCGAGGGACGTGCAGCAAACCGTCGTGTAGAAATCAGTATCACAGCGCATTAATTATTGGCAGAAAGTGCTGATTTGAGCAAGTAAACCGAAGCCGGAGATCTGCGCTGCTTCGGTTTTTTGTAATATTTTATCCCCTATTTTCTATCCCATATCGTGACTAAAATTACAGCAGGCTTTGTTCCGTGAGCAAAGCCTCTGAATGAGCCTTTGGAGTAGAATAGGCCGCGAGCTTATCTGGAAGGGAATAACCTAGTAGGGCTCAACATTGACATGTACTCTTATTTTCTTGCCCGGGCGATGATTCATGCGAGTTTTATATTCATTGCCGTGATAACGGTAC
>NZ_CEZLMY010000101.1:5632-12498 GCF_983033635.1 Psychromonas sp.
GTTCACTACACAGCGACGTTCATTGCGGTAAGAAACGTGAGTCCCTGAACCGGAATAATGTTGATTAGAGATATCACGCCCGACAGAGGCCCCCAGTACTGCGCCGACGACTGTGCCTATTTTTTTGTTTGTTTTGTTGTGGCCGACTTTATTACCTATCGCCCCGCCAATAATGCCGCCTAAAATTGTACCCGTATATGAACGCCCGTGATCCGCATACTCTTCATAACGTACCTGTTCATTCCAGCACTCCTCACGTGGAATACGGTGTTCGATTGTGCGCATAATGGGCTGCACATTGGTGACTTTGGCCCAGTTTGCCTTACCATGATGGGAAGGTTTGGCCCATGAAGAGGGGGTCATAGCCAGAGTAATAATGATGGTCGGTAAGATGAGTTTATTCATAATGGAGCTCCTTAATTAGCACAGTTTTTACTCTTGTTGTTAACTGTAATTTAAGGATAAGCCTGACAAGCTGAACAGAAGCTGAATAAGTGATTAATTAAAATAATAAAAATGATCAGGCAGGCAGAGGATAATCCCCTGCGACGTTGATTATAAAAATATAATACTAAATCAGGATTACGATGATATCCCTCAGGAGTGGCCACATTTTCCACCGGATAATTTTCCCATAGTCCATCTGCGCAGTGAAATGTCTGAATACCGGATTTGGCGGAAATACCGGCATCTGTCAAGATGACGATCTTCTTGTATTTTTTTTATCGACACAGTACACCTCCGTAACCGTCCCTGAAAAACACATTTAAGCCCATTGAATTTTATACCTTAAAATATTGGACATAACTTTTTTATCTGAACAAATTGTTTTTTAATGTTTCAGTAAATGTCCTGCCTTTTCACTTTTGCCAATGAAATAGCGTGGGGCTAATGGCATAGTCATGGTGCATGCTAGTCGGGGCTCGAAATCCAAAATATCACTTAATATTTAAGTTTGTTCAGGTGAGGTTCATATTCGATCGGGTTTAATGGTTATTAACAAACCCATTAGCATGAATAAGGAGTTTTCGATGAATAATCTAAAGATCAAGATAGCGAAAATAAGTACTTTGCTGATAATGACCACAGTATTCTTAATTAGCCTAGCAAATGCCGATGAGCTTGAGGCAAGCTACTCAAGTATTTCTTACGGAGTATTATCACAAGAAGCGGTTGATGATATGCGCTTGAGTGTTACCTCAAAAAGTGATGTCCTGATAATTTCAGATCAGACAACAGGTAAAGCAACGGGGAAAACCCGAGAGGAGATACAGTCAATAAAAGAGGCTTTGCTCGATACGCCGTCAATGAGCAGAAGCTATGCGCCAGAGTTCACTATCTACAATGCGTTCACTACCTTGTATGATGACTTTGACCAGGATGGTTACTATCAAACATTGAGTGTGGTTTTCGATGCTGATATCTACAGTTATGACGGCAATGATCTCAGTGAAGTCTATGCACTGCTGTATTTAAGTGAAAATGGTGGGCCTTGGGTTCATTATTACACCACCGATGATTTTCTTATCCACAGTGATAGCGATAAAGATGAATACGCAGTGATTACGACTTTTTTGCAAGGTTATCACCCGGGATATTATGATCTGTTGATTGACTTGTACCAGATAGGTAACCCCAATATTGTTGCCAGCTTCAGCTCTGATGACAGCGCTGCACTTTACGCTCTGCCGTTAGAGAGTAACGATCATGATCAAGTTTATGTGGAAAGCATTTATATTCACCACGGTGGTAGTTTCTCCGCGCTGTTATTAATTCTGTTGCTTTTACCTTTAGCGTTACGGTTATTTCCAGCTAAACTGCGTGGTAATAGTTGAAAAGTAGCTAACAGACAGATAAATAGGTAAAACTGTTGATTTTGAGATGTTTAATCTTTTATCCCGGACGTTCTGCGAGTTGCTATTGAAAATTTGAGGGATTGATAACCTTTGCAGGGAACCCTGAAAAAGTTATGTGCAATAAAGATCAGAACACCCAAACCTTTCTGACTGATTGGCAATTTACACCTGTATATGTATATAAACCGTGTTTCTATATACATACATAGGGGCTCAATCCAGAGATTCATTAATTTCCATTGTCGATACGCCATATTATCACTGCATTTCTCGTTGCGTTAGGAGCATATTGTTGTGTGGTGAATACAAATATTCAGGTCAGAGTTTTGAGCATCGTCGCCAATGGATGATTGAGCGCATTCGATTTCTTACCAATATTTTTGCTATTGATATCTGCTCTTATGCGATTATGTCTAATCACTATCACCTTGTTTTACATATTAAGGAACAAGAAATTGATGCTTATTCAGAGCAAGATATTTGTGACAATTGGTGCCGGCTCTATTCCTGCCCTGTACTTGTTTCTCGCTGGCAACTCGGTGAATTAACCTCTGAGGGAGAGCTAAATGCCGCATTAGAAATTCTTGCCGAGTGGCGCAGACGATTAGCGGATATTTCATGGTTTATGCGCTGTTTGAATGTGTTTATTGCGCGTAAATACAATAAAGAAGATAACTCCCCCCTCAAAACAGTACTGCCTGTATACGGCTTATGCTGTATTTCGTGTTTCCACTTTTACACAGTCGGCAAACACTGTTATCAAAAATTAGTATTTGATAAATAGAGGCGAAGGATCTATTATTTACTTTCATCATGATTTTTTGATGCGGGCATTCCTCTTGTGGAAACACGGAATATTCCGTCTAATAATATGTTAGGAGAGCAAAGAAGTGACAGTGAGTTTAGCGGCAAATTTACTAGAGCGTGTAGGTTTTGTTTCCAATAAGCTTAGCGAAGCTGAAATTATTGAGGATATACATAGCCACCCAGAAGAATACTTTCAAGGGTATTATGGTAGACCGCTAAAATGGAGTAATACAGTAAAAGGGCTTGCCCCTATGTATGGCCTGAGTGACGATTTTGGCCTTCGGTTTATGCCTAATATTACGTGTCTTTATGAAGGCCCACTATGCAGCTATTTTATGGGATGGGTTGAAGATATCCATCAGAATGAGCCAAATGTAGTTACGATAAAGCACATTGCTCTCGATAAGCGCCTAGCAGCTCAAGGTTTGGGGGTTAAATTTGTAGGGGGGATCGCTCGATTTTTCGGAAAGCATGGTATGCAGCTTATTCGTTTTGAAGAGCACAATAGTGATCTAGAACGTCGAGAGATTTATGACCGTTTTTTTGCAAAGATAGGCGCTATAAAGACAATTAGCGGTCACTGGGTATGGAAAATTGACCACTTTTGTTCTCCAGATTTAATTGAAAAACACATTAATCGTTAGGTTTTCTGTAGCATAGATTTTCCAATCTCCTAATAAAGATATGGGTGACCCTAAAACTATTGGGTGTCCTCTCTTTTCTCTCTTAATTGTAATGAGCGTTATTATATTCCAGCTGAGATAACTTGGCTTCTAAAGTCCATCGGATTTAAAAAAATAGATATAGTAGGGGCCAAACTCGGTGCGTTTTCCAGAGCCGATGAATTAACCACAGAAGATTATGAAATGTTGGTTATAGCGGAGAAATAAAAATTTTAACAATATATTTCCGAAATTAGCGCTTTGCCAAGGGGGACGGGGACTGCTGTTTGAACCCTAGCAAAATGCCTCATAATTTGGTCCAGCTACAACAAATACGCCATTTTTATAGCGTCATGCCTTAAACATCCGATTATTTATGAATGGTTTGTATCTTTATTAACTAGGGGGTAAATAAAAGGTTTGGCAGTCCCGTATTTCTTTCCGCTATTTTGCGCGTTTCATCATTCATATTAGGATTCTACAAGCGGATAACCGTGAGTTGGTTAATTGAGCACGTTCGACAATCTCTGAGTAGTAACACTGAAAAATTTGGTCTAAAGCAGGTATCAAAACTTAGGGTGAATTTTCAGAACTTAAAATGAACACTATAATAACAGACAGGTAGTATCTTGTTCTTATAGTGTCATCCGGACACCTATGCTAGGCGGGTGCCTTTTGCATAGTGATAATGAGTAGGAGCCTTTTATGAAAGACAAAATAGCGCGTTTGTTTCGTCTGAGACCATTGCATATATCTGTTATTGCTTTGCTATATCTTCATGGTCCTGCTCATGCCGCTCATCTCCAGAAAATTTTGCCATTGCCCTTATTGAAAAAAATACAGCGTAAATATGATGGGGAGACTTCGAAACGTTTTCAGAAATGGACTGATTTGATGAAGATTGGATCTGATCTCAGAGAAGAAGATAAATTAGTGTCGGTTAATCGATTCTTTAATCATATGAAATGGGTTGAAGATGAGGAGCTATGGGGGCAAAAAGATTATTGGGCTACCCCGGTAGAAAGTCTGCTGAAGAATGCGGGGGACTGCGAAGATTTCTCCATTGCAAAATATTTCACGTTGCTTGAGATGGGGGTTCCTGAAGAAAAACTTAAAATCTCTTATGTAAAATATCAACACAATCGTCTTGCGCATATGGTACTAACTTATTACCCGGAAGCTAATAGCGAACCGCTTATTCTTGATAATACCACAAGTGATATCTTAAAGAGTTCAGAACGCACAGACTTGGTGCCTGTTTTCCATCTAAATAATCTCGGTGTTTGGGATAATGAGCAACCACCTCAACGCTTAGGAAGTGCAGATAAGATTCAGCAGTGGAAGGAAATGATAGAGCGTTTACAGGGTAGGATTCCTGTAAAGCTTACCTAACTATGCTCTCGCATCTGGGTAGCTCCCTCTTCCCTTTTTCATGCTTTTTAAATTACAGGCCTGTACTCATTCACATGCCCTTAGGGAAACTCAGGTTTATTAGGGAATAGGTATGAAGCAGTTTAAAAAGGCTTTTTCAGGTGGAAAGGCAGGACATATATGGACGTTCCTTTTGCTTTAGTTGATACGATTTAAGCATGGCACATTTCGATGCCGATACTGGGAACGACCATCTCAGCACCCAACATTTTTAACTGATCTGTATTATTTTGACTAAGTGGATAAACAGCACTTTCACTGCCTTGATAAGATGAAATAAAAAGACTTGAGCCTAAGAGCAAAGGTCTTTTATTCGTCCTACACTCTTCTCTTATTACACCAACAAAAAATTCTAATAAATAAGGGGAAAAAGATGTCTACACAATTAACTTGGAATCAAGTAACTCGTGATATTGGACTAATGACCCAAATACTAAAGAATAAAAATACTGGAAATACTGTTCTTAACAATATTATCGCTGAATTATTGTTGCTAGTGCCCAAAGTATCTACTTTTTTTGATTCAGAAGGTGGTAATGCATTGGTGAATCGTGTGTGTAATTCGAAAGGAAAAATAATCTCTTATCACTTACAATATCATTACTACCTTAACGATGATAAAAAAATAAAGAGGGTTGCGAATCTAATCCATGAACTTACTCATGTGTCATGTGATCTTTCATATGACCGAGATATGGTTAATTACAACAGTGCTAATAAACGTAAACCTCCGGCGATTGTTGTAGGGGGGATAGTAGATGGTATTACCAACACCCATGGAATCAAAAACGAAGCTGCACGTCAGGATGTTCGTTCGAATAAAAGCTGTGTAGATATACTATATGAAAACCAATCTAATGCTCAAAAATTCCTCGTATTTGCTCAGTTGAATCAACCACAAAAAAAAGAGGTAAAAGACAAGTTAAATTATATACTTACGCAGTTAAACACCGAATATGACACATGTGTAAATCAGATCTTAACATATTTGGTTCTTTGGAAAGTAGATAGAACTACTAAATTCTTTCGCATGATAGAACAAATGGCGTTAGATGCATATATTAGAAGGAGAGATAATGCTCCTCTCTCCAGTTCAGTGAATATTCGAACATCACTTACCGCGTTAACTCTTGGTAATTACCGTGAGCAAGCTTACACAAATGCTAACATTTCTATAGCTAAAATAACAAATGGCATCAATTCAAGCATTACTCTCCCTGGTGCTATGATAACCGTGGTCAAAGATAAGGGAGACAACAATAAAAATAACAAGGAAAAGGTTCTAAAGAAGGCTCTCGAATGGCTTCGCCGTGGTAAAAATGGCTATACTTTTCTTGGTGCCACTACCGGTGATGACAAGCTACCAATTAACGCATATATCAAGAAGGATGATCCCAGCATTGGATATATTACGAAACATGGGATTCATGGAGTACCAACTGCAACACTTATCCTTACCGAAACGATGGTCTCATATCGTTCAAAGTTGATACTTAAAGGGGTTCCTTTCATGGAAGATCACAACGGCATCAATGGTTTTAGAGGTGGCCATGGAAAAAGCCAGACAAAAGATTTTCGTCTTGTAGCAGATCAAATTTATGATTATTACAAACCTACATACACAGTTAACGCGAAAAGTAGACGAGTACTTGCTGCAATATTTCATGAATTTGGACATATTCTCCACCAATATCTTGCTCCAGACGATTACTTTCAATTAGCTGAAGAACATAAGTTAATCGTTAATGGTCAAGGAAGTCCAGGGGTTAAAGCGAGGCATAAAAAAATACATGAATTAGGAAAACAAGTCAGTCAATATGCAGGAACACAGGACAATAGGACAGGCGCACCTGAATTCATCGCAGAAGTGTTTTCGGGCCTAATGATGGGGCTGAGTTATGGGGATGAAGTTATGGCAGCATACAAGTCTTGTGGTGGCCCCGAAGCTCCGAAAGAAACGGCGCACGTGCGAACGAGAAAGACAAAGAAGGGTTAATAATGCCACTTCAGCCAACCATTCTAAAAAGGCTACCGCTCTTTAACAAAGAGATAGGGCACCCAGTGCGCCGAGATAAATCGGTAGAAGATTAAAGGTGAAATCCCTTAGTTC
>NZ_CEZLMY010000102.1:0-12494 GCF_983033635.1 Psychromonas sp.
TCGTTTGCACCATAATCTTTAATTGTTTTTATCTGTTTATAAGCCAGTTTATTTAAAATATCAGCAACAGCGGCACCTTGATCAAAACCATGTTCAATCAACAAATGACCGCCATTGGTCAGATAATTGCCTGCTTGCTCCGCTATTAACTGAATATCAGCTAAGCCACTGTTTTCAGAGACTAACGCAGATAGCGGTTCAAAGCGCACATCACCTTTATTTAAATGAAAATCATTTTTATCGATATAAGGCGGATTGCTGACAATCAGATCAAATTTTCCATCAACATTTTCAAACCAATTACTTTGCTTGAATATCACATTATTAATATTTAATTGTTGTGCATTCGCTGTTGCCAGCTGAACAGCATCACAGCTGAAATCAATCCCGATACAGTTTGCTTTAGGCAATTCACTGGCAAGCGCTAAAATTATTGCCCCCGTTCCCGTCCCCAGATCTAATATATCTGCATCAGCAGGACAAACTTCAAGGGCTGATTCAACTAAAATTTCTGTATCGGGACGTGGAATTAACGTTGAGTTATTCACTTTCAGCGGCAAAGACCAAAACTCACGAGTGCCAGTTAGATGCGCAACAGGTACACCGTTAACACGTTGGCTAATTAATTCTTCAAACTGACTTTTTTGCTCAGCAGTTAAGTCTCGTTCAGGCCAGGTCATCAAATAAACAGTTTCTTTATCTAACACAAAAGCTAACAGCACCTGTGCATCTAATAATGCACTGTCACTATTAACTAATGTGAATTCAGCCCAAGTCAGAGCGTCATCTATACGCAATTAAAAAGCGCCTTGTGCAAGGGCAGCTAGTTTATCGGCTTGATCTTCCTGTAAAATTGGTTCAAGCAAGGAATCCAAATCCCCTTCTAACACTTCGTTTAAACGGTAAAGCGTTAAGTTAATACGGTGATCACTAACACGACCTTGCGGGTAATTATAAGTACGGATACGCTCACTGCGATCACCACTTGCAACAAGACTGCGGCGAATTGTCTGCTCTTCAGCTTGGTTCTTTTCATCTTCCGCTTGTTGTAAGCGCGCTTGTAAAACAGACATCGCTTGTGCACGGTTTTTATGCTGAGAACGTTGTTCCTGACATTCAACTACCGTACCAGTTGGAATATGGGTGATACGAATTGCAGAATCGGTTTTATTAACATGCTGACCACCCGCACCCGATGCACGGAAGGTATCAACTTTTAAATCCGCAGGGTTAATTGAAATTGCTTCCGCCTCTGGGATTTCAGGCATCACAACTACAGTACACGCCGAAGTATGAACTCGACCTTGCGATTCTGTTTCAGGAACACGTTGTACACGATGACCGCCTGACTCAAACTTCATAATACCGTAAGCACCTTCACCATCGATTTTGGCAACCAGTTCTTTATAGCCCCCCTGCTCGCTGGCATTGCTATTCATAACTTCTAAACGCCAGCCTTTAGTGTCAACATATTTGCTGTACATACGGAATAAGTTACCAGCAAAGATAGCGGCTTCATCACCACCGGCACCCGCACGAATCTCTATATAACAGTTGCGGTCATCATTGGGATCTTTTGGCAGTAATAAAATTTGCAGTTCATCAACCAAATTCTCAACAGAAGATTTTGCTTCTTTGAGCTCCTCTTTTGCCATATCGCGCATATCAGGATCATCATCTTCCAGCATCATTTCAGCTGCTTCTAAATCTTCAATCGCCCCCTGATAAGCCTGAAAACACAGCACGACAACTTCCAGCTGTGAATACTCTTTGGTGAGCTCCCGATATTTGTCCTGATTACTAATCGTCTCAGGATCGCCAAGCAGAGCTTGAACCTCTTCATAACGTTCAACCAGACCTTCTAACTTGGTTATAATGGATGCTTTCATATTTTATCTCTTTTAATTTATATTAGTTTGCCCTTATCGCTGTTTAAAACATAACGGCAGTGGCAATAATCTTGTTTTATTCTTCGGAATTTAAACCGAGGGCAGAACGTAATATCTGCAATTCGTTATCATCTCCGGAGCGGCTAACATGCGTTAATGCCTGACTCGGATGATGAATCAGCTTATTGGTTAATTTAAACGCTAACTCTTTTAATACTTTTTCAGGTTCAGCGCCGTTATTAAGCGCAAAACTTGCTCGTGTTAATAACTCATCTCGTAATAACTCACTATTACTACGATATAAACGAATACTCTCAACCGCTTTTAACGATTCCATCCAGGAGATAAAGTCAATAATGCAACTTTCGACAATTTTTTCAGCTTCAACTGCCGCCTCTTGGCGTGCCTGTTTATTCTCTTCAATAATGCCATGCAGATCATCAACACTATAAAGATAAGCATCATTTAACTCAGCGACTTCCGGCTCGATATCCCGAGGTACGGCAATATCGATAAATAACATCGGCTGATGACGACGTGTTTTTAACGCACTTTCAACCATGCCTTTACCAATAATTGGCAGCGGGCTTGCAGTGGAAGAGATAATAATATCTGCATCCGCTAAATGGTTAGGGATTTCACCCAAGGTAATCGCTTGTGCATCAAACTGCTCCACAAGTTCCATCGCCCGCGCTAGTGTGCGGTTAGCAATGGTAATATTGGGCACATTATGTTCCACCAAATACTTACCAACCAATTCAATGGTTTCGCCCGCACCAATTAATAAAACGCGACTTTGTGATAACTCACTGAATATCTGTTTCGCTAAACAAACCGCTGCAAACGCTACTGAAATCGCATTTGCACCAATTTGCGTTTCGGTACGCACGCGTTTCGCCACGCTAAAAGTCTGCTGAAACCACTTATTAAGGATTTTATTAACACTTTTTGCCTGGCTTGCCGTGGCAAATGCCTGTTTTATCTGTCCCAGAATTTGCGGCTCGCCTAAAACTAACGAGTCTAAACCACATGCAACACGGAAAAGATGCTGCACCGCTTGTTCATCTTGATAACAATATAAACTTTCTGCTAGTTCACTTTCTTCTACCTGGTGAAAAAAACAGAACCAATCGATCACCTGCTGGCAGTTTTCCTGATTTAGATTGCAGTAGATTTCAGTGCGATTGCAGGTTGAAACAATCACAGCTTCCAACACTGAACTTCGCGCTAACAATTGTTGGTAAGCATCTAACAAAAACTCAGGGACAAATGCGACTTTTTCCCGCAATGACACAGAGGCTGTTTGATGGTTAATTCCTAACGCAAATAGAGGCATTCAATAAATTCGCAAAACAAGTTAAAAACGATTGGTATAAGGCAGGGAATTCTACGGGCATTTGCACAACATTTAAAGAAAACGATGCGGATCTGAGAAATTTAAGCTGTTTTTATCACTTTAAAACGGTTAACTGTGAACGAACAAAACAGAATCGACAAATATCTGCCTTTATATTTTTACAAGTGACAAAGCCTTGGGTATTATCGGTGCTCTTTTTATTTACTCACTTGAATTAAGTTGTTGCTAAAATCATGCCTATCAAAAATATTATTGCTTGTTTCTTTTTAATTTTTTCACTGTCGGGATGTTCATTCCTTTACGATACTTTTGTCTACCAAATTGATATTACACAGGGTAATTACATTGACGATAAAAAACTCGATCAGGTAGAACTTGGTATGAATCAGGAACAAGTGATTTTCATTCTTGGATCACCAATGCTGATTGACCAATTTGATTCATCAAAATGGTACTACATCCGTTATATCAAACCCGGCGGTAAAGATATTCAGCAACAGCAAGTGGTATTCACCTTTAATAACAAGATCCTGGAACATATTGAGCGAGAAGGTCAAATTGCAGATAACCCGCTTAACGATCCGAATGCTAAGAAAGCGCCAAATATCGCAGCAGAAAGCACTGATGATGATCGCGAGCCAATTACCGACAACCCGCCACCTATTACCGTTAAGTAGCTAAGAAAAAAGGCTAAATAACAAAAAAGAGCAACTGACCGATAAAGATTAGTTGCTCTTTTTTTTTAAATCACTTAATAGCGGATTGCTTATTTTGAGTTGAGGTTATTTATTAGCCATTTTAGCAGCGCGCAGTTTACGCATCTCTTTCGGATCAGCAATCAAGGGACGATAGATCTCAATACGATCTCCCGCTTTTGCAACCGTTGATAATTTTTCAGGGCGACTGAAAACCCCCACCTTGGCCTCGCTGATTATGATTTGTGGAAAATGTGTTGTGATCCCGGACAACTTAATACACTGTTCAAGCGTACTACCCGCGGGAACAGGCAGTGAAAGCAGAATTTGCTTATTCGGCAGCCCATAAACCACTTCAATCTCAATCATCTCACTCATAAATATTCCTATCGTATTCCGTAAACCACTTTTGCACGAGCCGCAAACGATTTCACCATTGAGCCCACTAATTCATTAAAAATACGACCAAATGCAATTTCAATCAATGAACTACTGAATTCAAATTTTAAATCCAAGCTTACTTTACACGCTTGCTCATCAAGCGCTGTAAATGTCCAACCGCCGCTTAAATGCTTAAACGGCCCATCCACTAAGTTCATAGCAATAGAGCGACTATCAACAAGTCTGTTTTCTGTGGTAAATGTTTGGCTAATGCCTGCTTTAGAGACTTTAATTGATGCGCGCATTGAATTTTCAGAAGAGGATAATACATTTGAGTCAACACAACCGGGTAAAAACTCAGGATAAGCAATCACGTCATTTACTAACTGGTACATTTCATCTGCGCTATACATCAACAATGCGCTGCGTGATACTTCTGCCATCGATAATACTCTTTAAAAAAAGGGGCATATTACACTATCCGCCCACTCAAGAAAAAATATATAGTAAAATCACAATAATTTCAGCAACTTTTCAACAAATGAAATAGCAATTGCAAATTGTTTAGGGTTACAATGCGAGACTATGGCTAAGAAAAAATCAAAAACTAAAAACAACGAAAATACGATTGCACGCAATAAACGTGCGAGTCACGAGTACCACCTGGAAGAACGCTTTGAAGCGGGTCTTGAATTACAGGGCTGGGAAGTGAAATCGTTACGCGCGGGTAAAGCGAATATTGCCGATAGTTATATTTTCCTGAAAAATGGAGAAGCATGGTTATTAAACGCAACGTTTCCCCCGTTAATTGCAGCATCATCACATGTAGTGTGTGATCCTCTGCGTTACCGTAAACTATTGCTTAAAAGACGCGAACTCGACAATTTAGTCGGTAAAGTGGAACGTCAGGGTTACTCGATTATTCCAATCTCTTTATACTGGAAAAAAGCCTGGGTAAAAGTATCTTTTGCGCTAGCAAAAGGTAAGCAAGAGCACGATAAACGTACCGATGTAAAAGATAGAGAATGGAAAATACAAAAAGAACGTATGATGAAACACGATACGCGTAAATAAGTACGTAACAAGTTAATAAATAGCAAAAAAAAGTAATGTGACGTAGATAACACTATCTTCGTTCCCTTTGTTTTGCTATTATTAAAACGTAAACAGATTAATCTGTTTACCACTGTGGGGATGATTTAGGACTCGACGAGATTCTTGAAACCCAAGGTGCATGCCGAGGTGGCGGTTGGCCTCGTAAAAAGCCGCCAACGTTATAGTTGCAAACGACTCTAACTACTCTCTAGCAGCTTAGGCTAGCTAGCCTTCCACCCACGCTTCTCCTATGGGCAGGGATTCGGAAGGTCATTTACATTTGGATAGCGAGGGAACCTTGTTCGAGGGTGAACCGCGAAATAGTATCGGACTCGCTTTTTGGTATCCTGTCTGTCGGAGATCAACGAGTTAACCAAAAGACTGACTAAGCATGTAGTACCGAGGACGTAGGTTTTTCGGACGGGGGTTCGACTCCCCCCATCTCCACCACCTACTATAAAAGGCTGATTTCCTTATGGATTTCAGCCTTTTTTGTATCTAAACGTTTATCTGTACCACATTTTGTACCAAGATGACCATCTCCACCTTCCTTAAAAGACGAAATCAAACTTACTATTTCCGTAAACGCATACCGATTAATCTTGTTGATAAATTTCAGAAAACAGAAATAATATCTTCCTTACGTACAACAGATCTAAATGAAGCTCTTATATTAGGTGCTCAAATGTTATCCGAATTTAATAAACAAGTTACAAAATTAAGGCAACCTGGGTAAATAATAGGTATCTGCTCTTGAATTGCGCGGATAGAATTGGCAGATGTAATGGATAAAGCGACGTAACTGAGATTTGTCGACACTAATATAAATACAATCAGGTGCATCCTTATCATGAACCAGCGCATGCAAAGCCCTCTGGATGGCATCACGTGCAGCGTAAACTGCTTTTCTTGAAATAGAAAAATCACTTGCTAACGAAGTGATTTTATCATGGGCTTGGTAAGAGGTCGTTTTTACGAGAAGATGCAATTTTCCTGAGGGAGTAAGTAGTGTTCGGTCAAGTATCGGCATATGTTTTACTGTTATAAAAACTGCTTATGGCAGAGCAATGAGTTTAAATAACGCAGCTTGATCCCTCAGACTATCCTTGTCAAATTGTAAAAAGGCAGGACATCCATACCTTATATTCTTTTAAACCATCGCATTAAAGAAAACATCATACACCACTCAACTAAAAGTTAATATTACAGCATATAACCGCAAGCAGAAAACCAGTCATATAAGTCAATATTGGTTGATTAAATTGATATTAGAGAACCAAAAGCTAAGGCGCTTTGTGCCCCGATGCGAGATAGATAGCTAACTCACTTCCCCCCCAACAACATAGAAGCCTACAATTTTGAGACCACTATTGCTCGTCCACAACATTTAGCCAATCAGCAGACTCAGTGCATCTAGTCCAGACTAACCGTATAATGCAGTACCACTCAGATTTTACGATTAAGGCCATGTTTAATGCCAACCACCAACCAAACCTGTTTAACAGAACTCGCGGAGCCAAGGCAAGCTCACCAGCACTTCAAAACATTTAAACCATATGGTTTTTTAAGTCAGTTTTTACCTGAACCACGAAAGAAGAAACATCTGCTAGGCGAGCTATTTAACTTCCCCGATAAAATCATGGCGATTGGACGATTAGATCACGACTCCGAAGGGTTGTTGTTACTCTCTACCGACGGCATGATGAGCTATAAAGTCAGAAGTAAAGGCATAGAAAAAGAGTACTATGTGCAAGTTGATGGAGCGATCACTGCTGAAGCAATGTCACTGATGCAAAATGGGGTTGAGATTGGTATTAATGGCACTAAATATCTAACTCTTCCTTGTAAAGCGTTCAAACTAGACGGTGAGCCTCAACTCCCCACTCGTGGCCGTAAAATCCGCGATCCGAGACATGGTCCTACTAGCTGGATCTCTATCACTATCTGTGAAGGGAAAAACCGTCAGATAAGAAAAATGACGGCGGCTGTGGGCTTTGCTACATTAAGACTGGTAAGAGTTCGGATTGGCGACATCCATATCGATAGCATGATTTCCGGTGACGTTGTCACGCTAAGCAATTTTGACGCTGCACTTAATCGCTAACGCCTCAAGTATTAAACCCATACCAACCTTTGCCCGTATCAAGCGTTAGTAACACCATTAATAAGTAACGCCTTTACACAAGTGGCGGATTACACCAATACCAGAATCAACTAAAAGGAGGTTAGCGGCCTCTCTTTTAGAGTTTTTCTTTAATATTTTCTATCTCGTTATGTGCCCCAAACAGAATTAGAAATAAATTCTGAAATACGTATTAACGCCCTGTTAACTGCGAAATATTGCGGGCTAAAATTTAGTTATTTATTACTTAGTCATTTGTTGATGCATTGCTTTAACTAAAGCAACTAGTGCATCTTTTGATAACTTATCAGCCTTTTCAACGGTATCAGCCAGATTCTTTTTGTTAGCAACAATTGGCGTGAAATCAATTGCCGGCTTAAGTACCGTTTTGATTAATTTCTTAGCCATTTCAGGATCATTATTCGCAATAATCTCTAACACTTCAGCTTTCATTGCTGCATTTTTATCGAGCAGTAGCTTAGAAATATGTGTGAAACCAACTATTTCACATTGCTCTAATGTGCCAAATTTAGGCAGCATACGCCAAGAAATCAGCGTATTAGGCGTCACCTCTTCAATATTCGTTGAACATTCAGCGATAACGTTTGACCATACCCAATCAAGAAAAGCTTCATCACTACAAAGGATCTCTCTTGCTTTGTTGCATGCTTTACCAATCTTATACTTAGCTTCTCGCTTCTCTTCTGCTTTTGGTGCATTAGAATCGATGTAATGTGTTGTATCTAAGTATTGTAAGATAGTTTCTTCTTGTTCTTTTAACGCTGAGCTCATTGAGTATACCTATTTTATAACACCTTATTATTGGGTGTCTTGACGAATTAAGCGCAGTGTATCTTACCAAAACAAAGAGTCTAGAAATATGGACCGTTTGTTTGCATTAATTTCATTGCGTGTAGAAATATTTACTCATAAAAAGTGTTCTTAATCTATTTGTAAATAATAGTGTAGTAGTTCAGTGATTCTGGCCACTTGCTTAGAGTAAAGTTAATCACATTTTTTAGGGGGGGGGGTGTGCCCCGAAGTCAGTTAGCATCATTATTCTGCACAACAGCTAAGTTAGAGATTAGAATATCAGTGTTTCACCATCTTCGGGTTCAATAAGGCGCTTTGTGCCCCTTTGCGGGTTAGCAAACGAACTCGCTTCCGCCCCCATAGAAAGTTAGAAGCAAAAGGCAAGACGCGCCCCCATTGTGCTCACAAAAAAGCCAGCTTAGGTAGCGGGATTTTTTGTATTTAAAAGGCAAAACGCAAGACTTGACCTCATTTACTATTTGTATTAACAAGCAACAAATTAGCGGTTTATGTACGATTTAATACTTGGTAAAAAAACATCCAAGGAAACTTGCATACCAGCTTGATCAGAACTTACTAATGGGTGACCCTATTTACTCTTAATGTGTTCGATTACTTTACTGTCCTACAGCGTGACAAAGAAAAAGTAAAAGCCACGCCAGAAAACTACCTGCCTTGGAATTACCTCAAGAATAGCAAGTTAATATCTGATTTAACTTCCTAAATACACTGACTTGGGCTAACTGCCCAAGTCAAACTATGCAGCCGTAAGATCTCGTTTATTTGAACTTCTGATTTTTACTATGTGATATATGTTGATAATAATACATATACAGTTCATTAGTACCACAGGGTATGCACCAATTGTCAATCCGTAAATGGCAAATACCGTGCAACCCACTGAATTGAGATAACGCAGTACTGATACGTTAGTTACTAGTAATGATATTGCAATAGCTACAGAGCCGAAATAACCTATAATTTCATAATTCATAAAGTGTACCTTTCTATTTATGTAGTGTACTGTGGCACTTTCGTGTATTGATATATAAACATGACTTTATCCTGCACAGAAGCACCACATTATAATTAAAGATTAAAAGCGCATATTTCCATTATGGAATCGATAAATTGCCTCTAGTGCGACCTCTGTTTCTTTTTCAATACCTTGCTCAAGTAAGATATTACGTTTGCCCCAAAAGTTTTCTCCTTTTTTATGGTTAGCTGCGACGGCACAAATTGTCGCCCCTTTTAAGCCCCTGCGATGACAAACTGTGAATAATGCTGATGCTTCCATTTCGATATTCTTTAAATTCAGGTCGATCAGTTTTTGTATCCATTCAGGGCTTTCACCATAGAAGGAGTCATCTGTAGAACTTATTCCCCAGTGCACCTTATAATCAGACTCTGTTGATAATTCTTTTGCGACTCGAATCAGTTCGGATGTGACTTCTAAGTCGGCGACTGCGGGCAAATTATCTGGAACATAAAACTTTGATGTTCCTTCATTTTTCATTGCAGCGGTAGTAATAAC
The DNA here is from genome assembly GCF_983033635.1 of Psychromonas sp. Lineage (NCBI taxonomy): Bacteria > Pseudomonadati > Pseudomonadota > Gammaproteobacteria > Alteromonadales > Psychromonadaceae > Psychromonas > Psychromonas sp. The sequence continues at coordinate 9,887 of NZ_CEZLMY010000102.1, forward strand.
TAAATCACCTATATTGATATCATCCTGTAATGCTGCGCAACTTCCTAGACGAATAAACACCTTTGCACCAATATTGGCAAGTTCTTCAGCAGCGATTGCCGTGGATGGACACCCCATTCCTGTTGAAGTAACAGATACTCTTACTCCCTTGTAATAACCGGTATAGGTCTTATGTTCTCGTTTGTGAGCGACCAATTCAACGTCATCCATGTATTGCGCAATGATGTCTGTTCTAAATGGGTCTCCTGGAAGGAGAACGTATTCAGCAACATCTCCTTCAACCATGCCGATATGATATTGTTTGATCCCTTTGGTTCTTTCACTTTTATTAACTACAGACATAAATAACCTCTCTAAATAGTAATAATGTTTTTTAATTTTTCAGTGTAAATTTAAATGCTATCTCATTGCACCTGAAAATATATTGGTCTACCTGTTTTAGCTAACATAAATATATGCCATCAGGTTAAAGTGTTTGGTAACCTCTCTGCTAAACAGGACAAGGTGAGAGTAATCAACTTAGGTATTTCGATCTACAGCCTATTGCTTGAAACACTTTTTCCTTTTTAGATGGGGCGTGATTTTTTAGGTGTGATGTCGAGTGAGTCATTTCTAAGCTGGAGCTATAGTCAATCTGGTGTACAGCCATTTGCTCAGTGTCCTGCAGTTCGCCCCCTTCTTCCACCCGAATGCCATTTTTGAATTGAACGTTACTGATGGCATCTTCGAGCAGTTTAAACCCTCTCAGGCGATTCCGGTTTTTATCGGCTATCATCAATTTGTAGGTCATAGCCAGCGTAGTTTTCCGGCTACCACAGCTTTTCGTTTTGTTCGTTTTTAACGGAACCGTTGCAAACAACGATTAGATTGGCTTCGTTGTTCTGATATGTGTCCAGTGCTCTGTGGGAAACTCATAAAATGCGAGCATTTCAGCTTTGTCTTTAACCAGGCATTCTACTGCTTTGGGGTATTTGGTCCAAAGCGCTTTTCAAATATATCAAAGGCTCGATAAGCATCAGTCTTGGTTTCTGCCATCCAGATATCTTGAAGGGGTTCCTTCAATTTTGGCTAAATCGCTTTGGGTTCCTTATTCAGAATATTGGCTGTCTTATGAACCCAGCAGCGTTGTGCTTGCGCCTGCGTCCTAATGCATTCCAAAAACCAAGCGCACCATCACCGATAGCTAACTCTAGTCATAATGTATCGAGGTGATGATATCCATTCTAATCAGGTGGCAAAATTAACTATGCCACTACAAGGAGAATCCCGAAGGGGTGATCGCAATGCTCAAAAATGCGCGAATGTCTCATCAAGGCCAGAGATAATAATCTCATAAAGAGGCCTGATATTTGGAAGCCAACCTGTCCCTGATATTGAACCAGATACATTACAAGCCGGGAGGAGACCATTTTAAGTGTGATTTAACATTCACGACTAAGGTACTTCTATGTTGCCATAGATTATCGTTTCCGTTGGTCTGGTCGCTAAAACTTAGCCCACTTTGATAATTTCTTGTCCCAATATGGCGGCTGCCCTATGGCTTCTTTTACAAAATCTATAATGGTCTTTAATCGAATTGGTAGGTTTTGGTATTTTGGGTATACTGCGTAAACAGGCATCTGCTGAGTTGGCTTCCAACTTGGCAGAAGTGGGATCAATTTCCCTAATTCTAATTCATCCGTTAATAGGTAACTTGCGATATAACCTATGCCTCTACCTGCCAGGACAGCGTCACGAATTGCATCAGCTTTGTCTACTCGAAAGTTTCCTGAAACTTGAATGTTGAGTTGTTCGTTTTGTTTTGCAAATGACCAGTTGGTATAGCTGCGATTCTTACTATGGTATGTTATACAATTATGTTTTTTTAAATCATCGGGATGTGTCGGTTTGCCGAATACTTGAATGTACTCAGGAGCCGCCAGCAACATAAAATGTGTGTCGACGATTCTTTGGGCAACATAACCTGCATTTATCTCTTCGTAGGTCGTAAACCAAAGGTCGATTTCTTCTTCTAACATATCAATTTTATAGTCAAAGAGACTCACTTCTGTTGTTAATGAAGGGTATTTTTTCTGGAACTCGTCGAGTGCGGGTAAAATATGCATAGTGCCAAATGAGCAGGACAGGGCTAAGCGAATATTACCAGAAACTTCATCTCTAGAATCAATCATCAGAGTGTTGGCTGTTTGAATCAAACTTACTATTTGCTCACAATAACGAGCGAAGTCTTTGCCTTCTTGGGTTAGGGCTAAATTTCTAGTGCTGCGATTGACTAGTTGAACGTTGAGTTTGTCTTCTAGGTTATGTAGTTGCTTGCTCACATGTGACACTGATACTTCGAGCTTTTCTGCTGCCTTGGTGAGACTCCCGGTGGTAGCTAAAGCGTTAAAGAAGATCATTTGGTAAGCTTCATGTTGTAGACTTTCCTTCATTTTTCAACCTTATATAATGGCGCATGAGTGCCCTATGTTAAGTCATTAACTGATCGATACAACAGCCTTTTATATGAAGACTCACTTATCAGCATGTACATCTTGTAATTTCAATATAGTTGTTCCAACTAAAACGATTGAACTTCAAGATATTAAATCGATAAGGTGCATAAGAC
>NZ_CEZLMY010000103.1:0-12450 GCF_983033635.1 Psychromonas sp.
AACCTCTTTCGTTCTCAGTCACTGGGTAACTTGCGTTGTGCCCCGTGTCTGTGGGTGCGCATTATAGGGATTGAAGAAGCATTGGCAAGTGTTTATTTGTATTTATTTGAAATAAATGTCTAAACGAATAATTAGTAAACAAATAGCTGTTTTGTTGGTCGTTATTTCTGTAATTCACTGCTAATAATTTTATTGAGCTGTTTTTGAGGGAATAATTTATGACTAAAGAAGCGTGTAAAAACAAAACCAATGGCTGCACAGCTAATAGCTATTAATATGAGCATACTTTCATTTATAAAATAAAATTGCTTGCTTATTAATGCACCACCGATAAAAAAAAGAAGAGGTACAAGGTAAGCCAGTGTTACGCTTTTAATTAAATCACCATTGTTTATTTGTAATTCGACAAATTTATCAACTTCCATTCCCTCTTTATAGGGCACTTCAAATTGATGTGATTTATCTGAAAATGCTTTTGCTACAACACCAACCCCACAACTACTTCCGTTGTGGCAAGATGAACATGCGGATTTTGATATACATTCAATGACCGCAATAGTTTTCTCATTTTGCTTTTCTATTGCAATTATTTTTCCAGTTTCCCGAATCATTATTTAACCTTAGCAACAGATTCAATTAAACGTTTTGCTGTAACAATCGGGATTTCACCAACAATGTTGATTTCAATATCATCTCTCTGGTAAGTATAAAGTACCGTTGCACCACGCTGAATTATTTTTTGTTTTTCATCCAAAGCTATTTTTTTAGCTGAGATATAAATTGAAACGCTAACAATACCATCGTTTAACATGATATATGACACGGGTTCATTTTCATGCATAACCAACTTGTGCAGATCATTCCTAACAACTTTAAAGCCTGTAGGTAACCAATTCACTTTCCATTGGGATGCTTGTTGTTGTGAAACTTGAGGAAGATGCAATAATTGCGGTAACTGTTGCAGGCTTAATTTTTCTAACCACGGGTTTACCGTTTCAGTGATAAGTAACGACACCACCATAACTTGGTCTAAAATTAGGTTTGACTTATTCAGGGTATCTAAACGCAATGGCAGATGGGAGTCGACATCTAACCAGACAATATAACTATAACGATACTCATCCTTGCTAATCATTCGAATTGCAATTGCTTGTTTACCTGCAATACGACCTTTGCCTAAAATTATATACTCATAACTATCTTGCCCTTTGTTGTAATCAAAATTGGCAATATTGGCAAAAACACTACGATTGTGTGTTGATTGTAAAGTATAAGCTTGCGAGCCTTGTTCAAAATAACTTATTTTGTCCGAAAATTGCAAAGATTCACGCATTGCTCCATTTAAAAAACGAAAATATGCAATCTCTTGATCATCAATAACACCATGAATCAACTGCTTGGGTTCAACTTGATTTTGCAAGCTATTTAAATATAACAGCTCATAATTTAATTCTTTGTACGACTTTTGCATAAGTTGCAAATATTCGATTGCTGTTAACGCTTCTTTTTTTTCAACGTTAGTTTCGTTAACTTTTACTGACTGATCTGCTTCAATAGCAAATGTAACACTACTAATAAGAACAAAAATGGTTGTAACTAACGTTGTGAAAATTAGTTTTAGCTTCATTAATTTACCTTATGACACCTGTAACTATGGCTGATAACTATGGTTGAGTTTGCAACTGTAGCTGATGGTCTTTTAATAAAGCTTCAAGTCGTTCGTTGTGCTCTTTCATCGCTTGTTTTGATTGCTTATGCGTTGCTTGCAAACTAACAGGCGCTACTGCACCACCAAAAGGAACGGTATTTAACACCTCAAGTCCGCGATTACTGTTTTCAACCGCTGGCTGAGAAGTAACAAGACTTGTTAGCACCACCACACCCGCAACGGACGCCGCAATTGCATATTGGCTAAAGCGTTTCACAAAAGAGATAATATTACTGTCTTTTTGTGCTTCGGTTGTATTTACCGAAGTATCAAGTGTGCTCACTTGCGCTGATCGTGGTTGCCTATTAATTTCAGCCATCACTTTCTGGCTAATATCAATATTGAGGAATTGATCGGCCGCCTCACCACGCATCACATCACCAATTAAGTGATAACGTGAAAACTGTGCTTGTTGTGCTTCGTTTGCTATTAGTTCATCTAATAACTGCTTATCAACAACTTCATGATCAATAATGGCTGACAATTGTTCATTATTTTCTTTCATTGTTTTTCCCAACTAATCTTCTAATAAAGGTTTTAATTGTTTATCGATCGCTTCACGAGCTCTAAAAATACGAGAGCGCACGGTACCAATCGGGCAATCTTCAATGTTTGCAATCTCTTCATAACTCATACCTTCAAGCTCCCTTAATGTAATTGCTGATTTTAATTCAGCAGGTAGTTGCTCGATGGTATTCAAAATAACTTTTTTTATATCTTGGGAATGTAATATTCCTTCCGGATCATCCGCCTCTTTTAATGCGTCACTGCCGTCATAACTATCGGCTTCCATCGCATCTATATCAGAAGATGGAGGCCGACGACTTTGACTGGTTAAATAGTTTTTAGCCGTATTTACAGTAATGCGATATAACCAAGTATAAAATGCACTATCACCTCGAAAGGAGGGTAATGAGTTATATACTTTGATAAATACTTCCTGCGTAACATCGGCAATATCACCACTATTACGGACATAACGCGTTAGTATGTTTGCGACTCGGTTTTGGTATTTTCTAACCAATAATGTAAAAGCTTGTTGCTCCCCATTTTGAATACGCTGAATTAATTGAAAATCTAAATCTCGCTCATTCATTGAGCTTCTCTACCTATAATTATGGTGAGCCATATTGGCATTCACAGTTATGACTTTGAATAAAAAAGAAAGTTCCAAAAAATTTCAAAAGAAATCATTTTTTGGATAGACTCCACACATATCCCCAAGCCACTTGGGTATATAATGAAATCCCAATCAAAATATACATTAATTGCAGAGCATATAGTGCCATGACAGAAAGTAAATCAATAAGTGAACATCAACACATTTGTGACGTCCTAATTATTGGCGCTGGTGCGGCCGGACTTTCACTAGCGTTAAAACTTGCACCTTATGCAAAAGTAAACGTTTTAAGCAAAGGAAAACTATCGGAAGGATCTACTTTTTACGCGCAAGGAGGGGTGGCAGCAGTTTTTTCTGATACCGATAGTATTGACTCTCATGTTGAAGACACCTTAATTGCTGGTGCAGGTTTATGTGAAGAAGATGCGGTTCGCTTTACTGTTAGTAATGCCAAAGAGAGCATGCAGTGGTTAATTGATACGGGCGTTAATTTTGACACTGAAGTTGATGACAATGGCCAGACACAATTTCATCTCACCCGTGAAGGTGGTCATTCTCACCGTCGTATTTTGCATGTGGCAGATGCAACGGGCAAAGAGATAGAAAACACCCTGCTCAGCGCTGTTAAAAAACATAAAAACATCAATTTAATGGAGGGTTATAACGCTATTGATTTAATTACCAGCCGCAAGTTAAACCTCCCCGCTAACCGTGTACTTGGAGCTTATGTTTGGAACCGTCAAGCGGAGCGCGTTGAAACAATCAAAGCACATTTCGTCACGCTTGCAACGGGTGGCGCAAGTAAAGTATACCAATATACAAGCAACCCTGATGTTTCAAGTGGTGATGGTATCGCTTTGGCGTGGCGCAGTGGTTGCCGTATCGCAAATATGGAATTTAATCAATTTCACCCAACCTGTTTATTTCATGCCGACGCTAAAAACTTTTTATTAACAGAAGCACTACGAGGTGAAGGTGCTCACCTGTTGCGACCAGATGGCACGCGTTTTATGCTCGATTTTGACGAAAGAGCTGAACTGGCCCCTCGTGATATCGTGGCACGCGCTATTGACTATGAGATGAAACGATTGGGGGCTGACTGTATGTATCTTGATATCAGCCACAAGTCGAAAGATTTTATTACTAAACATTTCCCGACAATTTACCGTCGCTGTTTATTACTCGGTATTGATATTGCACATCAGCCAATACCGATTGTACCAGCTGCACATTACAGTTGCGGCGGAGTGATGATCGATCATCGTGGACAAACAGATATTGATGGTTTATATGCGATAGGTGAAGTTTCTTACACAGGTTTGCATGGCGCCAACCGTATGGCATCAAACTCACTGCTGGAATGTGTTGTTTATGCGCACGCTTGTGCCAAAGATATTATCAATCATATGCCTTTTTATCAGGAGCGAAAATTTGCAGATATTCCTGATTGGGATGATAGTCAAGTTGAAGACTCTGATGAAGAAGTTGTTATTCAACATAATTGGCATGAACTACGTTTATTTATGTGGGATTATGTAGGCATTGTTCGTACCGATAAACGCTTAGCGCGTGCACTGCGTCGTGTGCAAATGCTGCAACAAGAGATTGATGAATATTATAGTCATTTCAAAGTAAGCAATAACCTGTTGGAGTTAAGAAACCTTGTGCAAGTTGCTGAAATCATTATAAATAGCGCAATGGAACGGAAAGAGAGTCGCGGTTTACACTACAACCTTGATTACCCTGATCAACAAGACAACCCACAACCAACCATTTTATGCCCGAAAACATAACAGGCTAAGCTTAATCTCGCCCGCTGTTAATCAATCGGGCGAGTAACCTATATTCTTGTTCGCTGACAGCATCCCTATAAATCACAATAAAAGAGTTAGAAACTTTTTTTCTATCGATTAAATTAGCAAGATCAGCCGGATTATTTTGTAAATGAAGAGATAAGAAAAAACCATTATAAAAAGAAGATGAACCTATCTTGGCACTGATTAAATCGCCATTTTTTGATACAAACTCAACCAAACCAGAATCACTTAACTGCAGATTATATCGCTGTGCATAGTTTTTTTTTCCACCATAAACAGCAACAATCAACAAAAGTATTAGGAAAGGAACAGTTAACCAAGATAATCCAACAATCAGCAGAGATAATAAAATAAGCGCAAAATACAAGGTAAAAACAAAAACAGCCCCGTAAAAAGAGCTGTTAACAGCAATGTTATACTTTAACGCGCTTGAGGATAACATCTATCATCTTCACCAGCTCAGGATCAGGGCACGGCTTATTACCCATAAACCAAGCAAACAGCTCGGGATCTTCACAACTTAATAAACGCTGAAAAGTTATTTTATCTGCATCCTGCAACTGATCAAAGGCCTCATTAACAAAAGGCATAAACAACACATCGAGCTCTAACATCCCTCTACGACACGCCCATAATAAACGAGATTTATTGACCACTTCTGCCATTCGTTTTGTTTCCTGTTTAAAAAAGTACTCCGACATCATAACAACAACAAATTATTAACAGCAACTACTGACAAAACAGGTTGTGAGCTATACCATTGTAAAAGAATGAAACAGTATTAAAATGAGGCCTTAAATGCTTAAACTTAGTCAACTAAACAATATTAGCCACCTACCCGATTTAGTTTTATGCCCGCTTGACAGTTGGGATTTGATCCGAGTGAGCGGTGAAGATCGTATCAATTTTTTACAAGGGCAGCTTACTTGTGATTTGACAAGTTTAAAACCAGGACAGCAAACACTTGCCGCGCAATGCAACCCACAAGGTAAAGCCTGGAGTATTCTCCGTGTTATTGTTTTAGAAGATCGCATTTTACTGACCCAACCAAGTTCAGTTACCGCAAAGCAACTTCCTGAATTACAAAAATATGGCGCTTTTTCAAAAGTCGAAATATGTAAAGAAACAGAGTATCGAGCGATTGGACTGGCGGGTTGTAAGTCTGCCGAATATATTGCAGAGAAAGTAGATACAGCAGCAACACATGAACAAAGCCGTTTGCTAGACAATGGCGTGATGATCAAACAACCCTACCCATCACTACGTTATTTAATCATTTTAAAAAACCAACAAGCGTCCGACTTAATCGAAGACTTAAAAGATCGTGCCAGTGTATTTGATGACACTCTATGGAATGCCATGAACATTGCCTCTGGTATTGCTTTTATTGAAAAAGAAACATCAGCTTTATTTATTCCACAAATGCTTAATTTACAGGCGCTTGACGGTATCAGCTTTACAAAAGGCTGTTATATAGGACAAGAAACTGTTGCCAGAGCAAAATACCGAGGAGCCAATAAACGCGCGCTATTTATCCTTACTGGTCGCGCAAGCGAAGCACCAAAAGCAGGCGATAATGTACAAGTTTTATTAAACAACAACTGGAAACGTATCGGTACCGTTGTCTCAGGATGCCAATACGGTGACGGGCATATTGAGGTATTAGCTGTTTTACCTAAAGATAGCAATAGCGATGATGTTTACCAGATACAGGAAATTGAAGGCTCAACACTTTATTACGCGCCACTGCCTTACCAGGTTATAGAAGAGTAACCCCAATCAAATCAACCCTGTACGAGCTCAGGGTTGATTATCTAAGGAAATTAAAATCCTGATTTAAATTAGGGGATATTTCCCTGCCCAGCGAAAAATGTTATAGTACTCACGCTTTTGTACCCGTTTGTTAATTTTATCTAACTGATAGCAGGTTTGCGATTGAATCCAGAAATTAAAAGATTACGTGATAAAGCCGATCAGTTTAATCGCTTGCGGATCCAATCAGCACAAGTTTTAATGAATAAAGACGAAATTAACGTTTTTCAAACATTCCCTCTTTTACTTCATTTTAATCACCCAACGCTACCAGGTTATATCAATGCAGATGTGCCAACTGGCATTGCTCAATATGAAATAACAGAAGCACACCAGCAACTGCTCAACTCTTTTTTGCACGTTGATTTACCCCAAGAGAGTGACCAATCCCCTGATTTAATCGGCCTTTATGCAATGGGCAGTACTTCATCGATTGGCCAAAGTTCAGAAAGTGATTTTGATATCTGGATCTGTTATCCACACCAACTTGACCAAAAACGAGTCAAATTATTAGATGAAAAAGCCTGGTTAATTACTCACTGGGCAGAAAGTTTAGGTGTTGAACTTAACTTCTTTTTAATTCCCGATAATAAATTTCGTGTTGATAATGATGCCGGCATGACTAAAGATGCATGTGGTTCATCGCAACACATGTTACTACTCGACGAATTTTATCGTACGGCACTGCGTGTTGCTGGTAAAAGAATTTTATGGCGACAAATTCCTCTTAAACACGAGCAGAATTACGATCAATATGTAAAAAGTCTTTATGATAAAGGGGAATTAGATCCTGATGATTGGTTAGATTTAGGTGGATTTCACCGTATTCCTGCCGAAGAGTATTTTGGTGCAACACTCTGGCAACTTTATAAAGGCATTGATAATCCGTACAAGGCTGTATTAAAAACAATTCTGATGGAAGCCTACTCTTGGGAGTATCCAAATACCGAATTAATTGCCATGTCTTATAAAAAAAGCTTTCAAGAGCAAAGCTATTACGATGAAAATCTTGATCCATACTGTTTAATGCTTGAAAAAGTAACCTCATATTTAACCAGCATTAACGATAGTAAACGTCTTGAAGTGGTACGAGCTTGTTTTTACCTGAAAACAGAAGAAAATCTTTCAAAAGTCTGCATTAACGACAATACGGCCTGGCGACGCACGGTTTTAAATAAATTTGTAAGTCAGTGGCAGTGGAATGAGAGCCAGATTGCAGACTTGGACAACCGTAAAAACTGGAAAGTTAACGAGGTAACTAAAGCCAAAGATGTTTTATTAGAAACATTAATGAGCAGCTACCGAAAATTACTTAGCTTTGCTCGTGATAATAATATTTCAGAATCGATCAGCGCAGAAGATATCGGTATTTTATCCCGTAAGCTTTATGCAGCCCATGAAACTCTGCCAGGTAAAGTTGATCTTATTAACCCCAATATATCGCCCGATCTTTCTGAGCCACATTTAAGCTTTATCCAAGTACCTGAAAATAGAAAAAGTAAACCAGGCTGGTACTTATATAATTGCTCCCTTGATAATTACACACTGATGAACACGCCAACATTAATGCATGCAAATTATATCTCTAAGCTGATTGCCTGGTGTCATATGAATGGTTTGTATGAAGAGGATACAAAATTACATCTATATAACCAAGGCTCCGATCTCGTTGATCAAAAGTTAAACCAGTTTATTCAAGATTTGTATACTGTCTTTCCAGTGTATGTCCCCAAAGCCAGCAACCAGGCACTTAGCCAGCCTTGTGAAATAAAACATCTCACTATCTTTTTAAACGTAGAAAAAGATCCAACTCGTCACTGGGAAAGCACCCAGGAGAGCGAATTAAATCAAGTTGGCGATGTTTTCTCATATGGTGATAATAGCGAATGTTTAATCGGCAGCATTGATCTTATTTACCGAAACTCATGGAACGAAGTGCGTACATTGCATTTTGACAATAACTACGCAGTTGTTGATGCCCTGACAACTATTTTAGGAAAAATGCACCAAGATGCGCTCCCACCGGAGCAGATAGATATATTCTGTTATAGCCACCATTTTACACAACAGATTAAACAAGCTTTTGGTTCAAAACTAAATGAATACATACAGCTGCGTTTAGATTCAATTTCTCAGCGTTCTGTACAGACATTATGGACGGGTGGTCGAAAATTTGGTTTTTATTTCGAGCGCACAGGAGTTTCACTGCAGCATTTGGAAAGTACTGTTGATATTTATAGTCATATTTCTAAGAAGAAGCTATCCACCAGCGCGATTAATTTAAAAAACACTCACTTTGAACAGACCGCAGAGGTGATTGAATCACATATCAGTGAAGGACTTATCCAGTTCTTTTTTGAAAATTACTCTGGCGGTTTTAATGTTTATATTGCAAACGCAGATAATGAAGTAGAAACATTCCATAGTTTTGCCGGCAGCAAAGATGATTTGGTGCAGAACGTAAATCGCTTTTATGCATCAAACAACAGTGCGCCAAGCAACTTAGATGATCAAATCAACTTTAACCTGCCACAATTTTATGAAATTGAATCGACTGAAAATAACGAACTTCTTTTATCACCATTTAAAAGCACTACAAAAAACAACTAAACTGCTCAGGACTCTGGACGTAATCCTAAAGAGTGGCAGATCGCATAACTTAAATCACTGCGGTTTAATGTATAAAAGTGAAAATCCTTTACCCCTTCTTGACTTAATACCTTCACCATATCCATCGCAATAGTTGCACCAATTAAATTGCGAGTCATAGGATCACTCTCTGTCCCCTGATACAATTTATGCATCCAGTCAGGCACACCGACATTGGTCAGCCCTGCAAACTTAACCAAGGTTTTATAATTAGAAACAGGCAAAATACCAGGTACAAGATCACCATCAATACCTTGTTTAACACACTTATCACGAAAGCGTAAAAAGGTTTCCGCATCAAAAAAGAACTGCGTAATGGCACGATTTGCACCAGCTGCAAATTTTTCTTTCAACACATCTAAATCAAATTGTGCGCTACTCGCTTCCGGGTGTTTTTCAGGATAAGCGGCCACAGAGATATCAAAGTCCCCCTCCTCTTTTAACAAACGCACTAGGTCTGCCGCATACATATGGGGTTTCGAACCACCAGCAGGAATATCACCACGCAAAGCAACAATGCTACGAATATCATTGTCCCAATAGTCTCGAGCGATCTGACGTAATTCATCTTTATTGGCATCAATACAAGTCAAATGGGGAGCTGCAATCATGCCTGTTTTACTTTTGATATCTTTAATAATTTGATGGGTACGATCTCGCGTCCCAGAGTTTGCACCATAAGTAACCGACACAAACTTAGGTTTTAATGTTTTTAATCGTTCAATAGAATCCCATAAGGTTTGTTCCATACTCGGCGTCGCAGGAGGAAAAAACTCAAAAGAAACACCCACATCCTGTTTGATGTCTGCAATATTTTGGTTTAATTTTGCTAAATACTGCGCTGAAAAATAACTGTCTGTTTGCCCTTCACTATTCATAACCTGTTCCTTGTGCGTGTTTTTAGCCATCTAAACGTCTTTAATGGTCATTAATTTAATTTAATATGAACATTTGTCAACTTATTTAAATTAAAGTGAAAATAACTAAATCAAAAGTGAATTTGCTTCAACACAATTAGCTAGACTTCTAGCCATCTTGATGTGCGGATTGCTAACACAAACAACAAACGTTAAAATGTCCTTTCAAAAATTAGGGGGTAATAAACATGTCTACAAAATGGAACGGTGAATACATCAGCCCTTATGCTGAGCACGGTAAAAAAAGCGAACAAGTAAAAAAGGTAACTGTTTCAATCCCCACGAAAGTATTAAAAATACTTACCGATGAGCGTACTCGTCGCCAAGTAAAGAACTTGCGCCATGCAACCAATAGTGAGTTATTATGCGAAGCTTTTTTACACGCCTATACAGGCCAACCACTACCAGAAGATGAAGATCTGGATAAAAACCAAGTCGAAGCCATACCTGAAAATTTAAAGTAATAAAAAGCCCCTAACTTGTTTACCAAGCTAGGGGCTTTTTTAAAGGATTAATCAACAGGCTTGATTACTTATCCATATGAACATCCATTTGTGGGAATGGAATTTCAATACCTTCTTCATCAAGACCGTTTTTAATCGCTTCCATTAACTCAAAACGTATATCCCAGTACTGTTCGCTTTTAACCCATGGACGTACCACTAAGTTAACACTTGAATCGCCCAGCTCTGCAACAGCAATCTGCGGAGCAGGATCCGTTAATACCGAGCTGTTCGCTTTAACTACTTGCTCTAAAACCGCCTTGGTTTTTGCTAAATCGGCACTGTAACTGACGCCAATCGTAAGATCTATACGACGGGTTGCTTTACGGGAATAGTTGATGATATTACCGCCTAAAATCGCAGAATTCGGTACAACAACAAATTTGTTATCTATCGTTGTTAAAGTGGTAGCAAATATCTGTACCGATTCAACACTACCTGCAATCCCGGCTGCTTCTATATATTCCCCCGCTTTAAACGGACGTAATACAATAATCAAAACACCGGATGCAAAATTTGAAAGTGAACCTTGTAGCGCTAAACCAATGGCTAAACCCGCGGCACCAATTAAAGCGATAAATGATGTAGTTTGTACACCGATACGACTTAATGCTGCAATCACAACAAACGCGACGATCACATAGCGTGCCATAGATGCAACAAAATCCACTATGGTACTATCAAGTTTTCGTTTAGTTAATACTTTATGAAAACCGCCAGAGATTAGACGCGCCACAAATAGACCAATGAATAACGTTAAAATCGCAGCGGCTATATTCATCGCGTATTCAATCAGTAAACTTTGATTATTAGCAACCCATTCCAAGCTATTTCCTACCACATCGATACTATCTTCAAGACGTTCGCTAATCACTTCGATTGCTTTTTCTGGTGCAACATCTGTTGTTACGGCTTGAGAAACCGTAGCTTTATCTGACATAGTGAAGCTCCTTAATTATTAACTTTGTTTGAGTTGGCTATAAAAAAATGACCACTGCACTTTAAAATTTTGAGTGGGCTTATCTTTAAACTGGCTGCGTACAAATTGGCTCATACGCCCCTCTACATAGGCAAGTAATAAATTTGCAGCAATAGTTTCATCAATATGCAACTTGCCGCCATCAAGTATAGGCTTCTCTCTTAGGATCTGCTTAACTTGCGATTCTAATTTAGAAAAAAGATGCTCAATACGTGCCTGCAGACGTTCATTTTCTCCCTGCAATGCATCCCCCGTTAAAATTCGGGTTAAGCCCGGATTTTGTTCTGCAAACCCAAGTAAAAAATAAAGCAAGTGCTCAACTCTTGCAAACGTTTGTTTTTGTTGATCTTTAATTAAATTAATTTGTGTAAATACGGTTGATTCGATGAATTCAATTAACCCCTCAAACATACGCGCTTTACTTGGAAAGTGACGGTATAGAGCAGCTTCAGATACTCCCACTTGAGAAGCCAATTTAGCGGTTGTAATGCGTTGCCCCGGTCTACCTTCAAGCATCACTGCTAGTGCACGTAAAATGTCATCCTTGCGGTTTACTTTCTTTTTGGTTGTTTGTGTAACCATTGTTAACAACTTCCTTTGTTAAATTAAATTAATGTTTGCCAGAATGCCCAAACCCACCTTCACCACGGGTGCTGCTGTCAAAACTATCAACAATTTCAAATGTCGCTTGTACCACAGGCAAAAATACTAACTGTGCTAAACGTTCACCAGGTGCCAAAGTAAAAGGCTCACTGCTGCGATTCCAACAGGAAACCATTAACGGGCCTTGATAATCTGAGTCGATTAATCCCACTAAATTACCTAATACAATGCCATGTTTATGACCAAGCCCAGAGCGCGGTAAAATCGTTGCTGCCAGCTTAGGATCAGCAATATGAATAGCAATGCCCGTAGGAATAAGCTGGGTTTCACCTGGCTCAATGA
>NZ_CEZLMY010000104.1:0-12295 GCF_983033635.1 Psychromonas sp.
AGAGCAAAAAGCGATATTACAAACAAATCTGAATAAACAGGTGGAAGAGCTGATTTTGCCTGAGGATATTGAAGCTGAGTTATATGCAGATTTATCGCAGCAATCTGAAGTGCTTGAGGTTGAAGAAAAACGTTTGAATATTTCAGCAAGAGATGTTGATGCCGCTGTCTTTTTTGCCTCTTTAATCAATGATTCTGCGTACAGTGTTGCCATTCACCCTGATGTGCAAGGTGAGATCACGCTTTCATTAAAACAGGTGACATTAGCTGAAGCGTTACGTGTTATTGAAGATATGTTTGGTTATGAAATTAAATTAAAAGGGCGTGTTTACCATATTTACCCATCAGGCATGCGTGTTGCGAGTTTCACCCTTGATTACCTGTTTATGAACCGTATGGGAGGATCGCGAACAAGTGTCTTAGCCGGGCATTTAAGCACACAGGATGAAGACGATGATTCAGATTCAGATTCTGATAGCTCAAGTTCAAGATCAAGTTCAGCTGCCACTAATGATAAAGAATTTACCGGTGAGTTCTCATCAAACAGTTTAGAGGATGGCACTGAAATAGTGACAGTGACCAGCACTAACTACTGGGCTTATTTAGAAACGAAAATAAATAAACTATTAAAAAACAAGGCGGGCCGGGATGTTATTATCAGCCCAATGTCTGGGGTGGTTACTATTCGAGCTTACCCGGATGAGATTCGCGAAGTACGAGACTTTTTAGAAAAAGAAACCGACAATTTAAATCGCCAGGTTATTTTAGAAATACAGCTTATTGAAGTGACATTAAATGATGAATACCAACAAGGCATAAGTTGGAGTGATGTCGGTGATACGATTAATAGCACCGATCTGCTATTTAACAGTGTACATAAAATAGCTGACAGCCTTATTCAAAATACGATTGGTGGTGGTGGCGCATTAACCATTACCAACGGCTCATTTAGTGCTGTGATTTCGCTGTTAGAAACACAAGGTGATGCGAATGTTTTATCCAAACCGCGTATAACAGCAATGAACAATCAAAAAGCGGTAATTAAGGTTGGTGGTGATGAGTATTTTGTAACCGATGTTTCAACAACGACGGTAACGGGTACGGCAACAACTTCTACCCCGAATGTCGAATTAACACCCTTTTTCTCGGGTATTTCCGTCGATGTGACTCCTAAAATTAATGACGATGACACAGTTTTACTACATATTCATCCTGCGATTATTGATATCGAAGAGCAGTTAAAAACCATCAGTTTTGGTGCCAGCTCTAGTGGTGATTTGACTATTCCGGTTGCGAAGAGTGACGTTCGAGAATCAGATACCGTTGTAAAAGCGCAATCAGGGGATGTGATTGTGATTGGTGGTTTAATGAAAACCATTGAAAAAGATCTGATCTCTAAAACCCCGTTATTGGGTGATATTCCCTGGTTAGGAGAACTGTTTACTAATCGAGCAAAACAGAATTTTAAAACGGAACTGATTATCTTAGTAAAACCACAGGTGATAAAACAGAATACTTGGAAACAAGAGATTCAAAAATCATCGGAATTAGTTGAAAAGTGGTACCCATCACAATGATCTATTTAAAACATTTTGGACTGGAAAAAGCGCCTTTTTCATTAACAGCGGATCCCCGTTTTTATATTGATTTTATTCCCCATAAAGAAGCGCTACAAGTGATCACTACGGCGCTTTCTTTGGGGGAGGGTATTTTAAAAATAACCGGCGAAGTCGGCACGGGGAAAACTTTGTTATGTAATAAACTGCAACAGGAGATTTCTGAGCAGTACCTGATTTGTAATATTGATAACCCTTACCTGACTGCTCATGAGTTGCGTTGTGCATTAGCTGATAAAATAGGTGTGCAAAAAGAAAATTTTGATGATCAGTTTTTATTAACAGGTTTGATTAAAACCCGTCTATTAACCCTGCTTGATCAAGGGAAAAAAGTGCTGGTATTAGTTGATGAAGCGCAGGCACTGCCTGACTCTACATTAGAAGCATTGCGACTGTTTTCTAATTTAGAAACAGAATCACAAAAGTTATTACAAGTGGTTTTATTTGCTCAACCAGAATTAGATGTGCGTCTTGCTGAAACAAAACTACGTCAATTACGCCAGCGGATCACCTTTTCTTACCAGTTACGCGCGTTATCGGAAAAAGAGATAGAGCATTATATTACGCAACGTTTAAAGCAAGCGGGTTATCGGGGGGCATTGTTATTTAACCGCAAAGTGTGTCGTAAAATAAGCCAGGCTAGCCGTGGTATCCCGCGTTTAATTAATGTCTTGTGCCACAAAATTCTGATGATAAGTTATGGGCAACAGCATTATCAAATCACCAGTAAACTGGTTCATCAGGCGATCAAAGATACAGAGGATGCTTACCCAGTGCAAAAACTCAAATATTGGTGGGTGGTATTGTGCTCATTTGTATTGTTAAACGCGGTTTTGTTATTGTGGTGGAAAGGGTTGTTATGAGTATTATCAATAAAATGCATCAAGACTTTCAGCAAGTACAACAAGAACAACCGATTTTAGCTTATATGCCGGAAAAGAAAGGTAAACAAAAGGCTCTTCTTTTGCTGCTAATCGCATTACTACTAGCTTCATCTTTAGGGCTTTCTTACCTTATTTTTACCCAGGAGCAAGCAGCCAAAGAAACTGAAATTCAAGTGATTAAATCGGGTGTTAGCCTAGTTTCTCCGGCAAAGGCGGCAACTACTGGTTTATTAGAAGAGTCTAGCGTAGAAACCGTTACAGCCCAGCCAGTTCAACAGAAAATATCTGCAACTAATGAACTCAAAACTGTGAAAGCGCAGGTTAAAGCTAAAAAACAGAAAAAAACAAGCTCTAATCAGGATAACGTGAAGGCAGCAGCAGTCGCACCTAAAGCGGTTTCTGGAAAAACAGTTTCAGCAAAGAAAACCTCTTCAAAAACGTCCTCTTCAGTAAAAAATCAGGATAATGGAAAGAAACATTTAGAGATTAAAACAGCGCAATTAAGCAAAGCACAACTTGCACAAATTCATCTTAAAGAGGCGGATAAAGCACAGGCTAAAGGTGGTTTTGAGTTGGCCGCAAAAAAAAGGCTGCAAGCACTCACTTTATTACCTAATCTAAATGATCTGCGTAAATCACTGGCACTTTATTATTACGGGCAGGGGGATGTTGATAAAGCTAGCCGTTTATTAAAAAAAGGGGCATTAGTTTCACCCGATTATCCCGACTTCAATTTAATGTTATCGCGTATAGCATTAAAAGCGGGTGATCAGCAAAAAGCTTATCTCTATCTTGAGCAACATCCGCCTAAAGTTGAAGGTAATTTAGACTATTACGTCAGTCATGCGGTATTGGCACAAAAATTCAAAAAGTATGAACAATCAGAGCAGTTGTATACAAGTTTACTTTCACAACGCCCGAATAATGGGCGCTGGAGAATGTCATTAGCAATTGCACAAGATAAGCAGGAGAAAACAGGTCTTGCGGTTAGCAGCTATAAAAACGCTTTATTACAAACCGATCTTTCATCAAAAGCAAAAGCTTATATTAATCAACGTCTAACTTATTTAGATCAAAAGTAAGGAATGCTATGAAACCGCAATTAAAAAAGCGATTAGGTGATTTACTGGTTGAAGAGCAGTTGATCAGCGAAGCTCAATTAGCCAATGCATTAAAAGAGCAGCGTCAGTTAGGTCTTAAATTAGGCGCAACTCTGATTCATTTAGGTTATATCAGTGAAGAGCAGATCTTAACTTTCTTATCTCGGCAGTTAGATATAAAAATTGTAGATCTGCTGAAAGTTAAAATTGACCATAATGCGGTGCAGTTAATTCCGGAAGTGCATGCGCGCCGTCTGCGTGCGTTAGCGATTCATGATAACGGTGAAATAATTACCTTAGTTGTTTCCGATCCTGCAGATTTACACAGCTTAGACGTTTTAGGTAGATTATTAAATGGTCGCCCCTTTGAGCTGATGATTGCGCGAGAAGATCAATTAATTGAGTCGTTTGATCGTGTATACCGCCGCACTAAAGAGATTGCCTCATTTGCCTTTAAATTAAGTGAAGAGCATGGTGAGAGCTCCGCATTTGATGCAGGCGCAAGCTTAGATATCGGTGGTGAAGGTTCTGATGCAACCGTTGCTAAACTGATCCAGTCGCTGTTTGAAGATGCGGTTCAGGTCGGGGCTTCGGATATTCATATTGAACCCGATGAAAATGTGTTACGCATAAGGCAGCGTGTTGACGGTGTTTTACAAGAAACGTTACTACCTGAAAGCGGTATCGCAAGCGCATTGGTATTACGTCTTAAATTAATGGCGAAATTAGATATTTCTGAAAAACGTATACCACAAGACGGGCGCTTTAATATCAAAATTAAAGGGCGCAGTATTGATATCCGTGTTTCTACCATGCCGATTCAAGAAGGTGAATCTATGGTAATGCGTTTACTGGATCAATCAGCAGGTGTTTTATCTTTTCAAGAGATAGGTCTTCCAGCTCATTTGCAAGAACGCTTAGAGTTACAGCTTAAGCGTCCGAATGGCATGATTCTTGTGACTGGTCCAACAGGTAGTGGTAAAACGACCACCTTATATACATCACTGAGCACCTTGAACTTACCGGGCAAAAAAATAATTACTGTAGAAGATCCCGTTGAGTACCGATTAGCACGTGTTAATCAAGTGCAGGTTAATAGTAAGATTGGTTTAGACTTTTCGACGGTATTACGTTCAGCGCTTCGTCAAGATCCCGATATTTTATTAGTG
This sequence comes from Psychromonas sp., assembly GCF_983033635.1. Classification (NCBI taxonomy): domain Bacteria; kingdom Pseudomonadati; phylum Pseudomonadota; class Gammaproteobacteria; order Alteromonadales; family Psychromonadaceae; genus Psychromonas; species Psychromonas sp. The sequence continues at coordinate 4,769 of NZ_CEZLMY010000104.1, forward strand.
GGGGAGATGCGTGATAATGAAACTATGGAAATTGGTATACGTGGCGCATTAACGGGGCATTTAGTACTTTCAACACTACATACTAATGATGCCATCAGCAGTACCTTGCGCTTATTAGATATGGGCGCACCTGGATATCTGGTCGGCAGTGCGTTACGTGCGGTGATTGCACAACGTTTAGTGCGCCGTTTATGTGAAAATTGTAAAACTAGTGCACCTGCTGGACTTGAACAACAAGTTTTACTTGAGCAATTAAGTGATGAAAACCTGCAGCACACCCACTTTCATTCGGCACTTGGTTGCCAGCGTTGCCAATTTACAGGTTATCGTGGTCGTATCGGGGTGTTTGAGTTATTGGAAATCGATGAACAGATGGTATCGGCATTACGCTTAGATGATACCGATGGTTTCGCTATTGCAGCTAAAAAATCAAGGTATTTTAAACCACTTGCATTAGCTGCGCTGGAGTATGCAAAGCAGGGGATTACCTCATTAGAAGAGGTCTTTAAATTAGTAGATCGTTTTGAAAAAGTAAAGAAACACCATGATGAAATTGAACTGCAACTCTCAAAAACAGAAGACTCAAGCGATTCAGGCTTAACACTTGCACCTCTTGATGAGCAGAAAAGTAAAGCGCATTCCTCGCCATTAGGTTTTGTTGAATAATGCCATTATTTAAGTACATAGGACGCGATAACCAAGGTAATACCGTTAAAGGTGAGCTTGAGGCGATCTCAAAAGATTTAGCTGTTGATCTGGTAATGAGGAAAGGAGTTTTGCCGATAGAGGTAAAAGAAAAAATAGCTGGCGGGCAAGCGATTGATCTTTCCAGCATATTTGCTTCACATATCAAACTCCCTGATTTAATTGTATTTACGCGTCAAATATACTCATTAACAAAAGCGGGTATTCCCATTTTACGAGCTTTAAATGGCCTTGCAGATTCAACACACTCGAAGTTGCTGAGTGACGCTTTATACGATGTATTGGAGCGCATGCACAATGGTTATTCCCTTTCAGCCGCTATGAGCTCTCATCCCCGTGTTTTTTCTCAATTGTATGTGTCGCTGATACAAGTGGGAGAAAATACCGGTCAATTAGATCGAATCTTTCTGCAGTTATCTGAATACCTGGAGCTGGAAGTGGAAACGCGTAAACGGGTTAAAAGTGCAATGCGTTATCCGAGTTTTGTTTTAATGGCATTGGCTGTGGCAATGGTTATTTTGAATATTTATGTTATTCCAACTTTTGCCAATATGTTTGCAAAATTTCACGCGGAACTGCCTTGGACCACTCAGGTACTTCTGGCTACATCGTCCTTTTTTGTGAATTACTGGTCTTATATCTTGGCGGCTTTAATTGTAACTTTTGTTTCTATTAAAATTTGGCTTGGCTCGGAGAAAGGCGCGTATTTGTGGGATAAATGGAAGTTACGTATTCCCATTATCGGCAGTGTTATTGAACGCTCTTTATTAGCGCGTTTTTCGCGTAGTTTTGCGATGATGTTAAGTGCCGGGGTACCCTTGAATAATGCCTTATATTTGGTCGCCTATGCGGTAGATAATAATTTTTTACAAGAAAAAATGTTAGCCATGCGGGCAGGCATTGAATCGGGAGAAACGCTACTAAAAACAGCCACCTCAGCGGCTTTGTTTACCCCTTTGGTTTTACAGATGATTGCTGTAGGTGAAGAAACAGGTCAAGTTGATGAGTTACTTAATGAATCAGCTGATTTTTATGAACGGGAAGTGGATTACGAGTTGAAAAATATGACTGCTAAAATCGAGCCGATATTAATCTCAATTGTTGCTGGGATGGTATTGATTTTAGCGCTCGGTATTTTCACGCCGATGTGGGATATGATGGGCGCAATGAAAGGCCGTTAGTTTTTATTTGTTATGTGCGAATCAGCGAGTCTAGAGTGGTTACTTCGTTACCACGCAGAGCGTGGGAACGAGGAAAAGTTAAACCAACCGCTTCAAGCGAAAGCTTAAAATAATCCGCGCGGTATTTACATTACCACGCAGAGCGTGGGAACGAGGAAATGAGCGTTAGATAGAATTTATGTTTTCAAGGATGCAGCTGTGCTTAGCTACACTGATTGATATAAAAAGACCGCAATTTATGCGGTCTTTTTTATTTTACTGAGATGGGATTTATTTAACTTCTTCACCCGATGCTTGTAAGTCAGCATGGTATGAAGAGCGGACAAAAGGACCACAGGCAGCATGGTCAAAACCGATCGCCTTGGCTTTTTTACCAAGTTCATCAAACTCTGCTGGTGGCACGTAACGCTCAACGGCTAAGTGATGCGGGCTTGGTTGTAAGTATTGTCCTAAGGTGAGCATAGTGACGCCATGATTGCCTAAATCTTGAATGACTTGTTCAATCTCATCGTTCGTTTCACCTAACCCCATCATTAAACCTGATTTGGTCGGAATTTCCGGGTGCTGTTCTTTGAATTTTTTAAGCAGTTGTAGCGACCATTTGTAATCGGCTCCTGGACGCACTTGTTTGTATAGATGCGGTGCAGTTTCTAAATTGTGGTTAAACACATCAGGCAGGTCATTTTCAAAACAAGCTAATGCTTTATCCATACGTCCTTTAAAATCAGGTACTAAAATTTCAATTTTTATCGCAGGGTTTAACAGGCGGATTTCACGAATACAGTCGGCAAAATGCTGTGCACCACCATCACGCAGATCATCTCTGTCAACTGAAGTGATCACTACATATTTAAGCTGCATATCTTTGATTGTTTCAGCCAATTTTTTCGGTTCGTTTGCATCAGGAGCAAGCGGTTTTCCATGACCAACATCGCAGAAAGGGCATCGGCGAGTACAAATGTCACCTAAAATCATAAAGGTTGCGGTGCCGTGATTAAAACACTCATTAAGATTCGGACAGGATGCCTCTTCACATACTGAATGAAGTTTGTTTTTACGCAGGGCCGCTTTAATTTCATTAACCCGTGAATTATCTGCTTTAAGCTTGATTTTCATCCACGATGGTTTTTTTAAAACCTTACTTTTATCTGATGGGATCACTTTAATTGGAATATGAGAAAGTTTATCGGCATCACGCAGTTTTTCACCTGCGGTTAATTGACTTGGTTTATTGCTCATGAAAAAAACTCTCTATCTGTGAATAATTTAGTTGTTTGTTCAGTTTTTCAATTAATAACGGTGCTAATTGCTTTACTGAAAGTCCGATCCCTTCATTCTTGCATTGTGTCATTTCCAGCCCCGCATAACCACAAGGATTAATTTGTAAAAAAGGAGATAAATCCATATCAACATTTAAAGCCAGGCCATGAAAAGAGCATCCTTTACGAATTTTTAGTCCTAATGAGGCGATTTTTTTACCATTGACATAAACGCCCGGCGCCTCCTGTTTAGCAAGGGCGCTCACTTTATAATCTGCTAATAAGTTGATAATACTCTGTTCAATAATGGAAACTAACGTGCGCACATTAAAATCTTTACGGCGGATATCAATTAACAGATAAGCAATTAACTGCCCGGGCGCGTGATAGGTGATTTGTCCACCTCGATCGCTTTTTACGATAGGAATATTTGTTTGTTGTAACAGATGTTCCGCTTTACCAGCACTGCCTTGTGTAAAAACAGCCGGGTGTTCAACCAACCAGATTTCATCCACCGAACTTTCGTCACGTTGCTGTGTGAAATCACTCATTTTTTGCCACGTTTCTAAATAGGGTTGTAAACCTAAGTAACGTACATGAAGCTGTTTATCAATAGCGGTCATCTAATTTATCTACTAATCAAAGAATATAACGAACCAGCTCAAGATCATTTAATTCGGTGTAAATTGTTTCAATATGCTCTTTACTGGTGACGGTTACGGGAATGCTTAATGAATGATAAGTTCCTTTTGAGCTAGGTTTTATCTTTGGTGCATAATCGCCCGGTGCATGTCTTTGAATAACAGCGATTACATCCTGCACCATTTGGGGGTCGGCAATGCCCATCACTTTAAATGCAAAAGTGCATGGGAACTCTAAAAGCTCGTCAAATTTGGTATTTAATGCCATCTGAAACTCCAAGGGTTAGTAATGAAGGCTAAATGAAAAAGTGAGGCAAAAGCCTCACTTTATTACTTGTGGTATTTATTATATGGGGATTGAATTAAGCAAACCAACCGATAAATAATAATTTGATGTAATCAATCAAACGACTGAATAAACCGCCTTCCTCGACCGTTTCTAAAGCGATTAAGTCATAAGTGGCAATCGACTCATCATTAATGATGTAATGTACTTCACCAACTTTATCGCCTTTTTTAATTGGCGCGCGCAACTCATCTTCGATAATGAAATCTGCTTTTAAATTTTTAGCCTGCCCGCGAGGTAGTGTAATCGGCGTATTTACCGCAACACCTAAGCGGATCATCTCTTGAGAGCCCATCCAGATGCGCTCATTAGCAAGTTGATCGCCGGCGTTGTATGGGGTAATAGTTTCAAAAAAGCGGAAACCCCAGTTAAGTAATTTTTTACTTTCAACTTTACGCGACGTTTCAGATTTTGTGCCCATCACTACACTGATTAAGCGCATGCCATCTTTTGTTGCCGACGAGACAAGGCTGTAACCTGCCGCATCGGTATGACCTGTTTTTATTCCATCTACATTTAAGCTTTTATCCCATAATAGGCCGTTACGGTTATATTGAACAATACCGTTGTATTTAAATGATTTTTCACTGTAAACACGGTATTCATCAGGCACATCTGAAATTAATGCCTTTGCTAAAATTGCCATATCTTGCGCTGTGGTGTAATGCTCGTTTGAGTGTAAACCGTGGCTATTAACAAAATGAGTATTATTCATGCCTAGCTGTAGGGCCCATGAGTTCATCAAATCAGCAAACGCATCTTCACTGCCGGCAATATGCTCAGCCATTGCAACACAGGCATCATTACCTGATTGCACGATAATGCCGCGGTTAAGATCTTCAACCGTTACCTCTTTACCCACTTCGATAAACATCTTAGAAGAGTCAGGGAAGTTTTTTGACCATGCTTTCTCTGAGATTGTCACTTTGTCGGTCAGGTTTAAATTACCCGATTTGATCTCTTGGCCAATGATGTAACTGGTCATCATCTTAGTTAAGCTCGCAGGTGCCAAGGTTTTTTCACTATTATTTTCTGCAAGCACTTTTCCTGAATCAAAGTCTATTAACAAGTAACCTTTTGCTGCAATTGCGGGAGCATTGGGGATAACACGCGGAGTCGCAATAACATTAAAACTTAGAACGAAAGTGATAAGCAGTAGGCTTATTTTTTTCATGGAGTTTACCTTTGAGTTGTTATACCCAAGTGGTTTGGGCATATATGATAAAAATTGTTATGCACTATAGCAGATGCCCTATTGTTTTCTAGGGGAGCTAAAGAATTTATCAACTTAAATTGCTCTGTAAAGCGAATAACAATTAATTTAAGGGGGCAGTCATAGCCGCTTTATAAAAGTTCTATCTGTTTTCAAATTGATGGTTTGTTTCGGTGCATAAGCCGGGTAAGTTTTGCACTGATATGGTGCGTTGGGCGGTCTGTATTCTTAGTGTTTTATGTAACTCTTTGTATGTTAAGGGTTTAATTTTATGGCATGGTAATTGTAATTATATGGGTAAGTACAGAGATTAGTGCCATCAAGCAGGTATTAGTTTTGTTTTATCGGCATAGAGAATATTTGATTTTATTTTAAATATATAAGGGGATTACCATGAAAATGTTAACCGCAATAATTAAACCATTTAAGTTAGATGAAGTAAGAGAAGCGATTATGAATGCGGGGATTGCAGGTGTAACTGTTTCGGAAGTTAAAGGTTTTGGTCGTCAAAAAGGGCATACCGAGCTGTATCGCGGTGCTGAATATCAAGTTGATTTTTTGCCAAAAGTAAAATTAGAAATTGCAGTGAAAGATGAAGATGTAGATCGTTTAGTTGAAGCTATTACTACGGCTGCCAATACAGGGAAAGTCGGTGATGGAAAAATCTTTATTCAATCTCTTGAACAAGTTGTACGTATTCGTACCGGTGAGCTTGATGACGAAGCACTTTAATTTGGTTTAATGTTTGTAAAAGGGAATTATTATGGAAAACACAGTAATAGAACTTAGATTTGCGCTCGATACCTTTTATTTCTTAATATCAGGTGTCTTAGTTATGTGGATGGCAGCAGGATTTGCCATGTTAGAAGCGGGTTTAGTTCGCTCTAAAAATACTACTGAAATTTTAACCAAGAATGTGGTGCTATATGCGATTGCCTGTACCATGTTTTTATTAGTTGGTTATAACATTATGTACGTTGATAATAGCGCCGGCGGATGGTTACCTTCATTAGGTGGATTAATTGGCAGTCAAGCTGAAGGTGCGGATCACTCATTAGAGTCTGATTTTTTCTTCCAAGTGGTTTTCGTGGCAACAGCAATGTCAATTGTATCTGGTGCAGTTGCTGAGCGTATGAAACTTTGGGCATTTTTAATTTTTTCTGTGTTTTTAACCGGGTTCATCTATCCACTAGAAGGTTACTGGACTTGGGGCGGTGGTTTCCTTAGTGAAGCTGGTTTTAGTGACTTTGCAGGCTCTGGTATCGTTCATATGGCAGGCGCAGCAGCTGCACTGTCTGCGGTAATGTTACTTGGTGCACGTAGAGGTAAATACGGTAAAGATGGTTCAGTTCACCCTATTCCGGGTTCAAATATGCCGCTGGCAACATTAGGTACATTTATTTTATGGATGGGCTGGTTTGGCTTTAACGGTGGTTCGCAATTACTTCTTTCAGATGCTGAAAATGCGACGGCTGTAGGTCTTATCTTTGTCAATACCAATGCGGCGGCTGCAACAGGTGCGATTGCTGCATTAATAGTAAGCAAGCTGAAATGGGGTAAAGCGGATTTAACTATGATTTTAAATGGTGCATTAGCGGGCTTAGTGGCAATCACAGCTGATCCTCTATCTCCTACTCCACTGTTTGCAGCCGCTATTGGCGCAGTTGCAGGCGTGATTGTCGTTTACAGCATTATTACTTTTGATAAATTAAAACTGGATGATCCTGTGGGCGCATTATCAGTACATGGCGTTTGTGGTCTGTTTGGTTTACTGGTTGTTCCTCTTAGTAATGACGGCGCGTCTTTCGCTAGCCAGCTATATGGTGCAGCAGTTATCTTTGGTTTTGTATTTGCCGCTTCATGGATCGTTTGGGCTGTTATTAAAGCAACAATGGGAATTCGAGTTACTGCCGAAGAAGAAGAAACAGGTATGGACTTACATGACTGTGGCTTAGAAGCTTACCCTGAGTTTACTGCTTCTTAAGTTTACTGATTAAAACTTACCTTATTAAAAAGAGACTAAATTAAGTATTTGAGCCCCTGACTTATTACTAATTCAGGGGCTTTTTTTGTGCGTAATTATTCAGGTCGTCGCCACTTAAGTTTATTTATGAAGTACATCCGTGCACTTCATTGCTACGCAACTGGCTAAAGCCATTCAAATATGTTCCATACATATTTG
>NZ_CEZLMY010000105.1:0-7484 GCF_983033635.1 Psychromonas sp.
GTTACCGGCCAGGGGGCCAATGCCATTTATGTTGATGGAAATTCAACTTTTGAGGGCAATCTGAATATTGAACAAGGCAAAAGCGTTGTTAGCGAAAATGGTACCGCCATTAAGATTGATGGTGACTTTGTTCAAAGTAAGCCAACCAGCCCGAATATGGGCGTTTACGTTAAAAATGGCTCGCTAATTAGTGGCGCTGAAAATGCGCTTGATTTTAGCGAAAGTAGCAGCTCAATGCGTATCGATGTGAATGGCAGCATTAAAGGTAATATTATCGGTAATAATGTTAGTGGCAATAAAATTAACTTTGCTTATCAAGGGGGCGCAGCTGATGCCTCTTTTGATGGTTCGCTAATTAGTGGCCTTGATACGATTGAGAACCATGGGAATTTAACCATTATTTCTCAAGACAGTAGCATTATCTGGGATACTAATTATATCAATAAAGCTAATGCAAGCATGAATTTCAGCGTGGCTGATAGTACCGACCTTGAACAGCCCATTCTTGTGGTGACGGGGAAGACGACTTTTCAGGCTGATAGTAGTGTTAAAGTTTCCTATACCGGCAGTAATGTCAATAATCTGTTAGATGAAGATATTATTCTGCTTGAATCGCAAGATGGTATTAGCGGTGAAGAAAATGTCACTGTGGGGGCTGGTTCTGGCTTTGATGGCGCACTTTCGTTTGATGTTTCACCGATTCTTGAAGTTGATCAATCTTGGGTTGTCGCAATGCCACCGGATGTCAATGGTGGAGTGACTGGCAATCAATTAATCGCCAGATATGCTGTTAATTATGAAGGTGGCGATGAATTTGTCGGTCAGGTTGCTGCTGGTGGCGCAACGGCAAATGAGATTGTGGTGGCGAATCATACAGTTAACTACGCCCTGAATAGTTATAATCAGACTCGCTCGGATGAATCGGGTGAATTACTTGCATTATTGGTATCACCTGGCACTGATGCGGCTGCTTCTGCACAGCTTGCTGATGAGTTAACACCAGATGCTGAAGGCAGTGAAGTTAAAGCTGCTTTATTGGTTGTCGATAAAATGCGTAGCCAAGTGGATGATCGTACCAATATCTTGCGTAATGAAAGTTATTTAAGCACAGAAAACGATGGATGGAATGGCTGGGCTAACCTTCTTTATGGTTACGGTGAGCAATCTGACAGCTCTGAAATTCACGGTTATGCACTGAATACTTATGGTATTAATGTCGGCATAGATCGTGTCTTTGATAAGCAGCGTTTGTTAGGGGTTTCATTTGCCTATGCCAATTCAAGTTCTGATATTAATAATACAGCTAACAGCAAAGAGGTAGACAGTTACCAGATGATGCTTTATTCAGGCTGGTTTAATGAAAAGTATTTTATTGACGGCAATATTAATATCGGTCGAAATGACCATAGCAGTTCTCGCACAGTAGGGGCGAGCAGCAACTATGGAGGTAATACCGAAGCGGAAGCTGATTACAATTCATTACAGATAGGCTATCAGCTGATGGCTGGAATGAAATTTGATCTGGATATGGTGAAAATAGAACCTCGTCTTGCCTATAACTATCAATGGCTACGTGTAGATGATTACGAAGAGACTGGCTCACCGGCAAGTCTGCGTTATGACCGTCAGAGCTATTCAGTGAAACATTTCGGAGCTGGTTTTACTGCTTTTAATACCTACCAGACATCTTATGGGCAATTAACGCCGTTACTTTCTGTTATGGCTTATAAAGATATGGATGAAACTCAGGTTATTCAGGAAACTGCTGGACTTGCGATGGATAGTTCAAATGATCGTTTTGTTATTCAGGGCGATCAAGTGGGCGGAGATATATTGGAACTGAAGTTGAATGCACATCTGAAAATGGCTAATGCCCTTAGTGCATCTTCTGGACTGAACTATTACCAGCGTGGTGATTATAAAGAAGGTTCTATTAACTTCAATGTATCAAAAAGTTTCTAAATTAATTCCAATCAGAGTCATTAACAGAACAGTCCTGCTAAGCATTTAGCAGGACTAAAATTCCGATTCCATTGTTAGCATTTTTAAGCGGAACGGTACTGTTATTTTGTGGGCTAGCTTGCCTGTAATGTCTGAATCTATAGTTAAGGTTTATTTATGAGAACACCATTAAAACTGAAACAAGTCTCACTGGCTATTTCTATCGCCTTAGGTGTAAGTGCTTGTTCTGTGCTTACTCCTGTTGTACCAATGCAAAGTCAGCAACAACCGGCTCCGATCATGGAGTCACAAATTCTTAGTTTTAATAACGAGACCCTCCCAGATTCAATAGAAGCGGGTGAAGGATCGTTATTATCACTGAGTACAGATCGTTATATTATGGCAGAGCAATCATTAAAATGGGATTGGTCAAAGAATAGTACGTTTACCGTCAAAGAGCCGATCCGTCTGGTTACCGATTCGGAAGCGCAAAAAGCCTACGGGCGCCGTGCAACTCAAGTGCTCTCTTTTTGGATCTACAATGAAACAGCAGTCGATGATTTCATGATTGTTGATCTTGGTCGCGGTTTAGGTGGTTCAACAGCAGCAGATGCTGGCTATAAGGTAAATATGAATTTTACCGGCTGGCGTACGATTGGCGTGTCCCTGATTAATGATATTGAAGGCCGAGAAGTTGAAGGGGCTGGCATTACCGATAATGCCAGCGGTGAAGGACTCGGAATGGGCAGTATTTCCGGCGGTCCACGTGGTGATATGGATAGCATCCGTTTTACAGCGCCGTCGGCAGCGGAGAAGGGAACGTTTTATATTGACCGTATTATGCTGTCGATTGATGATGCCCGTTATCAATGGTCGGATGATCAAGTTAAAACCCGCTATGATATTCCGGAAATCGACTTTAAATTACCTAAGCAGCTTCCGCAAGCAACGCCACAGGAAATTGCAGCGGCAGAAAGCATTCGTAGTTCGCTTGTTGACGTATTTACCAGTGCACAAAAACTAAAAGGTGTTAAATCGTTCAAGAGCTTGGATAAAGTGCGTAATGAGTTTCTATCAATGCGCATTAACCGGGATGAGAAAGGCAATCTGACTGGGCGCCATCTCATTACCGGCAAGCAGAAACGCATCTACCAGCCTGACTTTTTGAATGCTGAAGATAAGTTAATGTTTGATGATTATGTAACCTTAGCTGAATATTCTAATGTGCTGCTTAATATTGGCCGATTCTGGAACCTTAGTGAATCTGAGTTTGAAAAACAAGAGCTGGCTGATATGTATCTGCTGATGACTGAGCATCTTCTCGATCAGGGCTTTGTTGACGGCAGCGGCTTAGTGACAACTCACCATTGGGGCTACGCTTCTCGCTGGTGGTATATCTCTGCAATGCTGATGTCAGATGTTTTAGCCGAAAACCAATTACGCCAGCCAGTGTTCGATGCACTACTTTGGTATTCCCGCGAGTTTAAGGCTAACTTTGAGATGGTTACAGGGCCGGAAAGTTCGGATCTCGATTATTTCAATACATTATCCCGTCAACATCTCTCTTTATTGATGCTTGAGCCGGATATGGATCGTCGCATCGCATTACTGAAAAAGTTTGGCAATTACATTAATGTCGCATTATCACAAACCCCGCCAGGTGGTCGTGACGGATTGCGTCCTGATGGTACGGCGTGGCGACATGAGGGTAACTATCCGGGATACTCATTCCCTGCATTTAATAATGCGGCTCAGTTGGTATATATGCTAGACGGTACGCCATTTAGTGTTAGCAGTGAAGGGCGTGTAGCGCTTAAAAAAGCGATGCTGGCAGCTTGGGTTTACAGTAACCCGGAAGTGGGCTTAGGCTTATCCGGCCGCCATCCGTTTAATCCGCCGGCATTACGACATATAAGTGAAGGCTATCGTTGGTTAGCACTGAGTGGAAATCCGGAAACTGGCGATAAAGTAGATACACAGCTTGCGGCTGCTTATTTGCAAATGACAGGTAAAGATTTGCAGGCATCGCTTGAATTGTTTGAACAGGAGATCACGCCTGCCACTTTACCGCAAGGATACTGGGCATTTAATGGCGGTGCATTTGGTATTCACCGTTATAAAGATGACATGGTAACAATGAAAGCATACAACAGTAATGTATGGTCTTCAGAAATTTACTACCGTGATAACCGCTATGGACGATACCAGAGTCACGGTGCTGTTCAGATTATCCCTTATGGAAAACAGAGTGAAATTGGTTTTGTTCAAGAGGGCTGGGACTGGAACCGCAATCCGGGAACAACCACTATTCACTTACCACTGGAAAAGTTGGAAAGCCCACAAAAACATACCTTGATGCTACGTGCTGATCAACCCTTTAGTGGTGCATCTAGTTTGGATGGTAAATACGGTATGTTTGCTTTTAAATTCCAAGCAGCATCTTTGCCTAATATGGATAGTAGTTTTACGGCGAGAAAATCAACTTTATCAGTCGAAGATCGTATTGTGATGTCGGGTAGTAATATCTCAAACGGTACCAGTGAATACTCTACTGAAACAACATTGTTCCAATATGCGCTCACCGATAAATCCTCTTCAGTTTGGATTAATGGTGAAGAAGTAACAGATATGCCATATCAGGCCCAGTTAACCGAAGGAGACTGGTTAATTGACGGGCATGGCAATGGTTATCTGCTCACTAAAGGCGCAACGGTTGAGGTTCGCCGTCAGCATCAAGAGTCAGCCAATGACCGAAGCCGTGAAAAAACAGAAGGTGATTTTGTTGTAGCTTGGATAGATCATGGCACAGAGCCGGATAATGCTGAATATGAATACTTAATTCTGCTGGATGCCTCGCCACAAAAAATGGCTCAACTAGCTGCTGAGTATCAGCAGGGAGAGAAGCCATACAGGGTTGTTCGTAAGGATAAATCTGCCCATGTTGTTTATGACAAACAGAGCAAAACCACAGGTTATGCTGCTTTTGATGGAACCAGTTTCGATGATTCACTGGTGATGAGCATGGATAAAGCTTCGATCGTGATGACTCAGGAGTTACCTGATAATACCCTGAAGATCAGTGGGGTTACTCCGGATCTGAATATGACCCGTTATACTGCGGCGAAACCAACAAGTGTACAGGCCACGATCAAAGGTCAATGGCAAGTTGTCGAAGCAAATGAGAAGGTTACCGTTAGTCCCGGTGCCGATTCAACCAAGATTAGCTTTATTATCTATTTTGGTATTCCGCAAGAAGTGACACTTAAAAAAGTGGATTAATATTGATTAGCAGGGCGGTTATTTTATTGTCCTGCTATCACTTACCCTTTTTTACATTATGCAAGTGCCCGCTCTATTATTTTACCAATCAAACTAACTACTTGATCACATGACTTAATGTGATTGGTATAAACAATAGTGCCTGACTTCAACATGGAAGAAGTTATAAACATATCAATGTTAATAAAACAACTCCCCAGCAGGGTGCAATGGAGATGAAATGTGCGAATTGGATCATAATAGTTTTAGCAAACGGCTTGCTGCTGGTTTTGCCATTATTATTTTTTTGTTGCTATCGGTGAGTCCGGTGATTTTGGTTGCAATTATGGTTATGCAGGGGCATATCTGGATATGACTCTCAATCCTGAAGGTTCAAATTACTATCAATAGTATTGCCTTATTTCAAGGTGGAAAAATTATTCAATATCACTATTCGTGAAACAACTCCCTATCAGGGGTAATGGAGATGAAATGTTCAGATTAGATCACTATAGTTTTGGCAAACGGCTTGGTGCTGGTTTTGCCATTATTATTTTTTTGTTACTAGCGGTATTTGCTGAAGGCTTAAGAGGACGTTGGTTAATTGAGGATGGTATTAATCAGTTAAATGTAGCTAATGTCGGTGTCAGGGAGGTTTTTGGTTTACAGGTTTTAGAAAATAGTTATCTCAATAGCCGTGATCCTATCTATGCGCAGCGATTTAAAAAATGGCATAAGGTTAATTTAGATAATTTTATGGCGAGTAAGCATCTATTTAACAGCGCCCTAAATAAACCTTTGGTACAACGATTCGAAGCCGCCAATATTGAATATGGTAAAGAGTTTGAGCTGCTCTATCAGCAAGTCACCGAGATACAGAGCCTGACTAAGAAAATGGCGGAGGCAGAGCAGCGCTGGTCGGAAAAGTATAACGATGATTCAGCGCAATTGTTGTTAGTCCTATTGGGTAAAATGCGCAGCGAAACCGAATTATCCCTTGATCCCAATTTGATCGATCAATGGCAGGCTTACCTTAGTCAATGGGCTAATTACGTTACACAGTCGGAGGTTTCCAGTTATCTGACAATGCTCTCCGAGGTTGACAGTCAGCTGCAATCGTTACTGTTTACGCGTGATAAAATGCTAAAAGCCGCAACCGATGTGCGTGATAGCGCCAAGCAGATTCTTGTGAATGTTGAGCTACAGATGGCCGAAGATAAACAGCTTAGCACTATAGTTGGATTAGTTGTTTGTATCTCGGCGCTGATTGCCAGTTTTATCATCGGCTTTGTAATCACCCGATCAGTTATTCGTCCAATCAAGTCGACTATTCATATTGTTGAAAAACTGGCTAAGGGGGAGTTATATCATCAGCTGTCTTGTGAAGGTCGCGATGAATTAGCCAGTTTATCTGAAGCCATTAATAACATGACCAACTCATTGCGCAATATGGTAGGAGACACTAGCCAAAACCTCAACTTACTTAATAGGGGCAGCTCTGAATTGAACAGCATTGCTGAAGATAATAATAGTGGCGCGCAAAAACAGTTATCAGAATCTGAGATGGTCGCCAGCGCAATGACACAAATGACCGCAACAATGGCTGAGATTAGCAGTCATATTAGTGAAGTGGCAGAAAGCGCAGGGCAAAGTCAGCAATTGATTGAATCTTGTAATCAAGTTACAGCAACGGCAATAGAAGATATTAATCAATTGAGTATTAATATTTCAGATGCCTCAGAAGTTGTTGACCACCTTGCTCAACAATCTGAAAATATCAGCTCTGTACTCGGAGTCATCAATAGTATTTCAGATCAAATAAACTTGTTAGCCTTGAATGCGGCCATTGAAGCTGCCAGAGCTGGCGAGCAGGGACGAGGATTTGCAGTGGTGGCCGATGAGGTTCGAGCACTCGCACAACACACTCAGAAATCGACCCGGGAAATTGATGCGATAATTGGTGCATTACGACATAATGCAGGAAAGGCTGTGACAGCGATGAATGACAGTCAGCAATCTGTTGAGTCGTCGCGTCAACAGGTGCAAGGCATTGGCAGCCATTTAGTCAGTGTCTCAGATCTGGTCAACAATGTTACTGAGCAGGCGATTAGTTTGTCCTCTGCGTCAGTTGAACAAAGTGTCACTGCAGAGTCTTTTAACGATAGTATGCATGTTATTGTCGGTATCTCGCGTGAATCGTCAGATACGGCTCAACAGTTAGCAACAACAGCCACTCAGCTTTTACAGTGTAAAGATGAGATCAACTATCATATGGCGAAGTTTCA
>NZ_CEZLMY010000105.1:7584-12189 GCF_983033635.1 Psychromonas sp.
CCTCTGTTTTTGACGTATATTATCTTTCGTTTCATTTTTTATGCTTTCAATCTTTTTCGCTTAATATCCTAGAGGTTAGTCATGACTGCATCCAATTTTCAAAAATCTCGTTTTCATATGATGGCTAAACCAACCAGTTACCACTGTAATTTAAAGTGCGATTATTGTTTTTATCTTGAAAAAGAGGAGATGCTGACGCCGTCATTAGATCAAAGTAAGGCTGCGGAGCAAAGCAAGGCTGCGGAGCAAATGTCCGACGGGATGTTGAAACGCTATATCCGTGATTATATCCGCTCACAAGATAGCGATGAGATTGATTTTGCATGGCAAGGTGGCGAACCGACGCTGGCAGGATTAGATTTTTATCGCAATGCGGTGAAATATCAAAAGTTCTATGCCGATGGAAAAACGGTGACGAATAGTTTCCAAACCAATGCGGTAGCGATTAATCGGCAGTGGGCCCAGTTTTTTGCAGAAAATAACTTTCTAATTGGTGTCTCTGTTGACGGCGCTGCTGAGGTACATGATAAATACCGTATTTCAGTGAATGGTAAACCAACCTTTGAACGAGTTAAGCGCGCCATTGAACTTTTGAAAGAGTACAAGGTTAGCTTTAATACTTTAACAGTTATTAATGATCAGAACTGGAATAAAGGTAAAGAGACTTATCAAGTTTTAAAAGCGCTTGGTTCCGTGCACCTTCAATTTATTCCGATTGTTGAAGTTGAACAAAGCTGTCAGCAAACAAATACCGGACATTATTCACCTGCCGCGGATGCAAAATTAACGCATTTCTCAGTGCCTGCTGATGGTTATGGTCAGTTCATGACAGAGGTTTTTGATGAATGGATAAAAGATGATATTGGCAGCATCTTTGTGCGCATGTTTGATAGTGTTCTTGCAACATGGATGGGATATCCCGCGTCTGTCTGCGTACAGGCACGTGAATGCGGTCAAGCGATGGTCATTGAATCTAATGGTGATCTATATTCATGCGACCATTATGTTTATCCGGCCAACAAACTTGGCAATATCAGTAAAACTAATATAACTAAGCTGGCTACCAGCAAGCAGCAACAACGTTTTGGTCACGCCAAATACAGCAAATTAACCAGTCAATGTCAGCAATGTGAGGTGCAGGCTCTCTGTTATGGCGGCTGTCCTAAGCATCGTATTACAGCTATTGAAGGTGAAAAACATAAACAGAATTATCTCTGTAACTCATATAAAAAGATCTTTAAACACACTGCGCCAGCAATGCATTTGATGACTCAGGAAATTCAACGTGGTGGCTTGGCCGCTGACGTTATGCCTATTCTCTCTAACATGCGAAAAACTAATTAATTAAATGAATAAAGGGGTAATAATGAAGCGATTTACATCAAAGAAGACAATATTAGCGGGGCTTGTCGTTGCTGCCTGCGCTGCAGCTCCAGCAATGGTTTTTGCGGCTGAAAATATTGATAAACCCAATGTGCTGGTTATTGTGATGGATGATCTGGGTACTGCGCAGCTGGACTTTATGCTTGATCAAGTGGATAAAGATACCCTTCAGAAGCGTCCTGTTCCTATGCGTTATGATGGTGATTTTGACAAACTGTATGATGCGGCTAAACGTTCAATGCCTAATGTTGCCAAGTTGGCAAATGAAGGTGTAAGAATGACTAACGCATACGTTGCTACACCTGTTTGCGGCCCATCGCGTGCCGGTATGATGACAGGCAGAAATCCACAAAGCTTCGGTACTTACAGTAATGATGATGCTCATTCCGGTATCCCTCTGGATATTAAGCTGTTACCTGAACTGATGAATGAAAATGGCTATGCGACGGCAAATATTGGTAAATGGCATAATGCGAAGGTAAAGAAAACATTAGTGCCTGAAAATGTACGTACTCGTGACTATCATGAGAACCAGATAAAAAAACCTGCAGAAGGATATGGTCCTTTTGAACGAGGATTTGATTACTCGTACAGTTACTACGCTTCTGGCTCTGCATTATATAATTCACCTGCTATCTTCCGTAACGATGAAAATGTCGCAGCGCCTGGTTATCTTACCCATAATCTAACCAATGAAACGATTCAATTTATTGAACAAGCTAAAGATAAACCTTTCTTTATCAACTTGGCAATGAGTGTACCTCATATTCCATTAGATCAGCCTGCGCCTGCTAAATATATGGATCGTTTTAATACCGGCAATGTTGAGGTTGATACATATTACGCTCATGTTAATGCTGCTGATGAAGGTATTGGCATGATCATTGATAAACTGAAGGAAATTGGAGAATACGATAATACGCTTATTTTCTTTTTATCTGATAATGGTGCTGTTTTTGAATCACCAATGCCAATGAATGGTAATGATCGAGGCTTTAAAGGTCAGCGTTATCGCGGCGGAGTACATGTGCCGTTTGTTGCGCACTGGAAAGGCAAGCTTCCTGAAGGGCAGGTAAATAATACTATGATATCGGCGATGGATATTTTACCGACAGCATTAGCCGCCGCAGATATTGATATTCCAACTGAATTAGATGTAAACGGTAAAGATATTATGCCGCTTCTGAAGGGAGAGAAGCAGACGGCACATCAATACTTATACTGGGCAGGTCCTCGCGCATTTCATTATGATTCGAAAAATGCAGATTTCTGGAGTCACTACTGGAAATGGATCTCTTATGAAGAGCAGGAGTTTATCCCTAGCGTATATATTGAAAAACATTCTAAAGGCGAGTGGGCAATTAAAGATCAAGCTTGGTCACTGCATTATTATGATGACGGCAAAGCCGAGTTTGAATTATACAACTACGCTGAAGATCCTGCTGAATCAATTAATTTAGCTAAAAAATATCCAGCAAAAGTTAAAGAGCTGAAAGCCGCTTTTTATGACTGGATCAAAGATAAACCTGCACCGCTTGCCTGGGGTCAGGATCGTTATAAAATTTTAACGGATTCAGCCGCTAAATAATTACCACATTAAAGGCTACCGCAAGGTAGTCTTTTTATACCTATTCGACTTCAAAATGCTAATTCAGAGGTTTTCTAGCTAGCCTCTGATTTCTGCATATTGAGCTAGATTGGGTGTATATCCAAACTGCCTGGCAATGCTGAAATATCTGTTTTCAGTGGTTTGCTTATATTTCAATGCAAACTGCGTATTGTGCCAAGCCAGATTGATATGATAATCGAGATGAATTTATGAGCAAGACGATTAGCGCTAAACCAAGACCCAAAATCCCCTATGAACACCCCGATGCCAGGATGTATTTTAAACTTTTTAAAGAAAATTTAATTAGAGTTAAAAACCGGAAACCTGCTTATAAAAAGCATGATCATACCCTACGCCAGTTATTTCAAAATGATCAGCATGAATTGCAGTATATGTGCGAGCAACTGGTCAGTTACGTGGCTGAGGCATTTAACCATTATGCGCTTTGGGATTATAGCCACGCTTATTATCCTGGACGCCCTAGTCAGCAGACGGCTAGAACGGATGCAATGGAAGGTGTGAGTCGGGTTTTTCCGACACTTGCAGCCTGGTTACATGCCAACGGTAAAGAAAAAACTGTGATTTCCGGGCTTAATGATCAGCCGATTGATATCGCACAAATATTACGGCAGGCTTTTCTGGCGGGTACAAATGCCGGGCATAAAGGCTATTGGGGAAAGCTCCTCGATTACGACCAACGAATTTGCGAAAGTGCCGATTTAGCGCTGGCGTTATGGCTCAGTAAAGAGTGGGTTTGGGATACCTTTACTATTACAGAGCAGCAACAAGTGATCACCTGGTTTAAACAGGTGAACCACTGCCAGACAGTTGATAACAATTGGCACTTATTTCCATTAACTGTACAGCTGGTGGTTAAAGCTTTAACCGCAGAGGATACGATAGATCACGATAGATATCTGCGTGTTAAAGAGTTTTATGTTGGTGAAGGGTGGTTTCGTGATGGGGCGAAAGGTAACTACGATTATTACAATGCGTGGGGCTTTTTTAATTCATTATATTGGTTAGATCAAATCAATCCTGAGTTTGATCCTGATTTTATTCGTCAATCTCTTGCAGATTTTGTTGCTAAATTTCGCTATTTTTTTACCCCTGAAGGCGTTCCTTTTTTTGGTCGCAGCGCCTGTTATCGCCTTGCTGCTTCAGCCCCTTTACTAGCAGCGGTCGATCAAGGTTCTGATGCTATTGCAGTCGGAGAGGCACGTCGTGCATTTCATTGTAATTTACGTTATTTCATCAGTAATGGCGCTTTTGTCAATGGAGCCCCTACTCAAGGCTTGTTCGATGATGATGTTCGTCTGGTGGATAACTACAGTGGCCCTGCGAGTAGTTTTTGGTCATTGCGTGCGTTAAATATCGCACTGTTCTGTGGACAAAGATCTGGATTGTGGCAAGCAGCAGAAGCCCCGTTAGAGATTGAAAAGGGCAACTTCTCATTTGATATTGCGGCGATTGAAGCAAAGGTGATTGGTACTTTTAAAACGAAAGAGGTGGTGGTGATTTTTCAAAGTGATTATAGCGAACAACAATCACCACTGTTACGCCGCTTAGTACAACCTAGTTGGCTGGAACAGCTTGTTGAAAAGATAGTAGGG
>NZ_CEZLMY010000106.1:0-12145 GCF_983033635.1 Psychromonas sp.
CATCACCGGCGGCGGTTTCAATCTCTTCAACCGCTTCTATCTCATCCGCTTCAATGGCAGCCTGAATATCTGCAATTTCTTGCAAAGTTTCCTGATCCGCTGCATTTTGGTTAATATCACCAACAGGGAGGTTTTCATCAGGCGTATCTAAATTCAATTCTGGATCTGTTGCTGGGTCACCAACAGGGCTATTTTCATCAACTTGTGCGTTAGGTTGATTTTTAACAAAGTCGTCGTTACTCATAACTAGCTCCCATTGATCACCGAAAAGCTAAACTCCCCCAAATACAGAACAGATAAATGCAGATGGGGAAACTAATGCGCCCATGGAAATTACTTTTATCAAGCTAATTTTCTGGGCGTAGAGAACGACTTTTTTAAAGAATTGATTGCAATATACATAACAAATTAATTAATCGACGAGATGTTTGCTTATTTCTAACGTTGACTCGGCACAAAAAAGATCATTCATCACCTACAAGTAAAGACGCAAATTGTGAACTGTCAATAATTTGGGGCGTTTAGTTCCTTGCTTTTTTATAGTTTTTAACTATAAAAAAGGGCTTTGAAATTCATTATGAATATATGGGATTTTAACGCTTTGATTTATTAGTTTTTTAATTTATTAACAATCGCATATTTTACTAGTGAAAAGCATAGTTAAGGAGGGAGGAGAAAATCAAAAAAAAGCAGGCATCTTTAAATACCTGCTTTGCAGTAAAGGATATTCAGAGATCAGATGTCTACAGGTGGAGCAATATAACCTTGATAACCTTCTGTTCGAAGTGGTTTTACCGTTTTCAAATGCGCTTCATCTTCAATACCTGTGATAATAACTTTAATATCTAAACCTCTAGCGATATTAACCAATGCCCGGCAAAGTTCTAGATTCTGCTGATTATCTTCCTGCTCTTCACTGTTATAACAGGACAATGACAGATCCAATTTAATGTAGTATGGCTTAAGTTGCTGTAAGTAATCTAATGAGCCCATCTGTCTGCCACAGTTATCAACACCGAACTGTGCCCCTCCCTTTTTGATGATCGCACATAACTTACTGCAAACGTCCAAATTACTGGTGATACCTGATTCAGGAATTTCAAAGTGCAGTTTTTCTGGATTGGGGAGCTCTTTTAAATACTGGGCTAACCAAGTATGAAACTCCATATCGGTTAAACTCTCTCGTGCTAAGTTCACAGCAACCGGTTCATTATTAATATTAAGAATTTGTTCTTTGCTGATGCTTTCAAGTAAACAGCGATCCAACTGATGCCCTAATGATAAACGCTCAATATAAGGCATAAACTGCCCTGCTCGAACAATTTTGTGATCAATTTGCAAGCGGCAATATATTTCACGTTGCATCACTGCACCGCTTTCGGTGCAGTGCACAGGTTGCCATTGGAATAAAAATTGATTATTGCTAATCGCTTTAGTCAGACGGGTACGCCATTCTTCACGGCTAAACTCCTGCTGAGTATCAACATAAAACCAGTTACTGACTTTATTTTCATTGAGCGCTTTTTGCAGCGCATTATCCGCTTGTGATAATAATTCAGCGCGAGTGACCTCTGGTGTGCGTTCACTGATACCAATTGCAAAATCACGGTTTGGCTCACAACCGGCTTTTAACATCTCCTGATTGATCAGACGGATTAACGATTGTAAATATTCAGTTAATTGTTCACGATCCCCCTTGGTAACCAGGAAGGCAAACTCTGTATTTGAAATACGCGCGATAACACTTTCGGCACTTTTAGGTAGTGTTTCTTGCAGTTTATTGGCAAGTACTTTGATGGTTTCATCTCGGACTTGATAACCAAATTTACTATGTATCTCTTCTAACCAGTCAAGTTTGGCTAATAGAAGTCCGCCAAATCCAGGTTCATCTAACCAGCTATTTAACTGCCCGGTCAGATACAATCGATTGGGAAGCTGCGAAACAGCATCTAATAATTTATCATGTTTTAAAGTATTAACTTGATCATCAAGTGAACTGAAAACGAGCTTTAGTTGACCGGACATAGAGTTAATCGCGCCAACTACATCCTTTAATTCACTGGTTTTCGGTAAAGGCATATCAGGGCTGAATTTGCGTTGTGCAATCTCTTGAGCATGAACAGCAACTTCGTGTAATGGTTTTAGAATTGCTTTTAAACGAATACGCATTAAAAAGATTGATAATAAGAAAATAGTAGAAAGAACCATCAAGGTATCATTCATTATTCGCCATAATTCACGATAACCAATTGCTGGATTTGATTCTATTTTCAGGGTCGCTAATTGTAGCCAACCTGAGGTGATAATCGTCTCTTGGGTTTGTGCTTCAAAAAGCTCTAAATCAATAAACCATTGCGGTACCTTTTCAATCACAACAGGATTATGCCAAACCTGCTCTTTTTGATCAGCAAGCCATGTTAAGTTAACCTGTTGATAAAACCCCCCTTCAAAAATCACATTAACTAAGGTTTCAACCGTTACCTCATCACCAGTTTCCAGATGAGGTTTTAACATTAAACTTAGAGAGGTACTGGTATTATTTAGATCAGATGCCATCTGATTGATCATAAATTCTTTGGTTTCAGTAAACTGAAAGTAAACTAAACTGGACATCACCAGTAGAAACAGTCCAAATAACAATGAATTTATCTGATTAAAAAGGGTCATTTATTGATTACTCCATGCTCAATTTTGGCTGTCTCATCTTTGAGATACCCATGCGGTGATTTAAATTGGTCCAACGTTTAAGACGTTCTGATTTTCCAGCAAGTACACCCTGCCCTTTCTCTTTATTGAGCCAAAGTTGTTTACCATTAAAGCTGTATACGGGTATTAGATCTTGGCGTTGTGAAGCTGGTTTAATTCTTCCATCAATATTATCAAGGATCAGCGGCACTGAGCCCGGGGTGTCATAATAAGCAACAACCATATGATATTGATTATATTTAACTGCTTTTACCATAGTGATGCGCATTTTTTTATCGGGGATACCAAGCTCAAGCAAAGTGAAATATTTAGCAATAGCAAAATCTTCACAATCGCCACCATTAACGCCGATAAACTCAATCGGTGTAGCCCAGTAGTTTTTTTCGCCCCAAAGTTTTATATCATCAATAAAACGCAGAAGATTAAAAAAATTATTCACATTTTTTAATTTCTCAGACTCACTTACATCATATGATTTTGCCACCACTTTGAACCAAGCCTGACCTCTTTTAGCAGCACGCTCACCATAATTACTGTAAAGCGCATTAATAATTTTAGGCTCATCTAACTGGCTTGAAGATTTTGCATAAAGCAAAGTCGCGCTTATCAGCAGTATTAAACTACTAAATAAGCACAAGCATACTTTATTACGAGCAAGTAAATACTTACTCCAAGTGTTCATCAACACTATAAATCGTCCATTTCATATCAGTAAATGACTTCTCACTTGAAAGTTCTGCAACAATACGACGATTACGCGCGTGAATGTATTCATCGTCCCCTTCCAATAGTAGCCTATCAAAGCCATAACCGATTGGAGTAATTCTACTTTCGTTAATAGCAAACTCATTCACCAGGATATCTTTGATTGCCTGAGCACGATTTTGCGATAGCGTTTTGTTTAACTCTTTTGAACCTCGCTTACTGGTATGCCCTTCAATCGTAACATTGGTTGCAGGATACTCTGTCATAAAGTCTGCTAATCCTTTGATTTCAGGAAGAAACTGTGACTCCACAAGATAAGAGTTATTTGCAAAATTAACCAATAGTTTACGTCTTACCTTTTCCATACGATCCGAACCACAGCCGCTGTTATTAACTTGCGCACCAGTAAAACTTTCCGGGCATTGATCACGAGCATTAATAACACCATCGCCTTCGCTATCAGTTAAGTCAAATTTTTGCACGGTAGGCTCTGGTGTCATCTCATCTACATGTACTGAACAAGCAGAAACAGATAGAACTAAAAGAACGCTTATTAAATATCTCATTGTGTAACACCCCCTTCAAATTGATTTTCACCTTGCCAAGACGCAGGGCGAGTTACTCTCAATGCATCAAGTAATAATCCCATTGAGTGCAGGATACGATATTGCGCTGTTATCTCGGTCATCTCTGCATCTAAAAAATCTCGGCGCGCCTGATACAGTTCATTTTCAGTATCCAACAAATCTAACAAGCTTCTCTGCCCAATCCTGAATTGTTGTTGATAATCCGATTGTGTATCTTTTGAGGCGATAACATGCATTTTTATGTATTTCTTTTGTAAATTAAGTTGTTCAAAAGCATTCCAGGAAAGAATAAAACCTTCTGTGACCTCTCGGTGAACATTACGGTTAAGTTCTTTAGCTTCATTCATCTTATAAGCCGTTTCTTTAGCGTAGGCTTCGTCTCTACCACCGGAGAAAATATTGTATGAAACACGAATCATAGCCTGAACTTCGTTATTTTCACCACCTACATCACCAAAACTGCCATCTTCACCATCAAGGTTATCGTTAAAGTTTGCATTAACTTCTAATGAAACTTTCGGGTAGTAGGTCGATTTTGCAGCATCATGTTGATAGCGTGCAGAACTAATATCATTTGTTGATGATTTAATAACGGGATGATGAGCAAGCGCCAGTTTTAATCCCTCTTCTTCGCCCGCTGGCAATAATGATGAATCCGGGTATGGAATGACTAAATTGTCAGGACGTTGATCGATAACGCGGTAAAATATTACTTTACTGTCCAGGTAATTATTTTTAGCTGCAATTAAGTTTGAATGCGCTTTGGCAAGACGGCCATTAATTTGTGATAAATCGGCAGTACTACTGAAACCTGAATCGGTACGTTGTTTAATCTGCTCGTAAATTTCTTCGTGAGCCAGAAGATTTTTCTCTGATAGCCGCACCAATTTTTCAGCCTTAATCAAGTCAACATAAACTTTACTTACCTCTAAAGCTAAATCTTCAGCTGTAGCATGTAAACGCCATTGCTCTGCACTTGTAGCATAACTGGTACGGTTAACTTCACTGCTGGTATGGAAACCGCTAAACAGGTTTTGTTTAACACTAAGACCTAATTCTCGGCGCATAAGATCTTCAGTATCACCGCCGGCTGAACGGCGAGTACCTGGACTATCCGTATATTCATAACCGTACCCTCCCGTCAAATCAACAGTTGGCAGATAACCAGATTGTGCTTGATCTACTTGCTTTTCGCTTACTTTAAAACGGGTATAGGCAGCACGAAGTTCAGGGTTAGTATCTAACGTATGAGCAACAGCTTGTTCAAGTGATTGACTGTTCACACTTGCTGGCCACATTATCACTGAACACAATAAACCAATTGCACTTTTCTTTGCTAACCTAGAATTTAGGGACTTCATTGTTACTCCATTATTGATTGAATCACTATAATTTAGTGTTCCCTGAGCGCCATCTCTCTTGCTCTTAAAATCGGATTTAAAATATATTCAAGCACAGTTCTTTTGCTAATCATCACATCAACGGATGTCATCATCCCGGGGATAATTGGCATATCTTGCATATCTTTACTATGCATACTCGATTCGGTTGTTCTAACTCTTATTATATAAAAACTATTGCCTTCTTCATCCTGGGTAGTATCCGCACTAATATGCTCAACTACGCCGTCAAGTCCGCCATAACGGGTAAAATCATAGGCCGTTATTTTTACCTTTGCAGGTAAACCAAGATGAATAAATGCGATATCTTTTGGCAATATTTTGGCTTCTATTAATAATTTATCCTCCGTAGGCACAATTTCTAATAACACCTGACCGGGTTTAATAACCCCACCTAAGGTTGTTATATGAACAGTTTTTATAGTGCCGACTACTGGGGAGGTAATTAATGCTTTTTTTACTTTGTCTTGTACACCAACTTGCGCTTCCGTTATGCTTGATAATTTAGATTGCAGCTCGTTAAGTTGTGCACGAGCATCGGTCCGGAATTTAAGCACTGCTTCTCGACGTTTTAAAACCGATTCTTCAAACGCCGATTGTTGCTTAGGTTTTACTAAACGTAGCGCACTTAATTCACCTTTAATATCATTATACGTTCTCTCTAATTTTAGTAACTCAACTTCGGGAACAATATTTTTTTCTGCAAGCGGTCGTGTTAACTTAAGTTCCCTATTTACCAACTTCAAACTTGTTTTCAGAGTGTGGATTTTCGAATCCAGTTCCTTGATTTCTTGTTGACGTTGCTTTATTTGCTGGGCCTGTATAGCCACTTGATTTTCAAGGCTATTAATACGGCTATTATATTCATCTTGTTGTCGTAATACTAATTTTTTAGAATTTCCTTTTAAATCATCAGAAAATTGTAGTGATTTTTTACTGATCTTAATTTGTCGCTTCCAATCCGCTACGTCGGCAATTAAAATGCTGCTTAGTTCTGTCCGTAAACGAATAATATCAGTTCGTAGTGCATCGACTTCTTTATTTTGTTGCGCCATATCAGAGCGAAAACGCGTATCATCAATACGCGCTAAAGTTTGACCTTTTTTAACCGCCTCCCCTTCTTTTACATAAAGATCTTGTAAAATACCGCCATCAAGGCTTTGGATAATCTGTACCTGAGATGAAGGAATTACTTTCCCTTGACCTCTGGTTACACGGTCTAATTCAGCAAAATATGCCCAAACAAAAAAACAGATAAAGAATGCCGCTAATGACCAGATAGTTAAACGGTGAACACTGGGGGTCTGTGTTAAAATAGCACCATAAACATCATCAGCCATTTCCAGATCGTCTTTAGTTACTTTCATCGTTTAGCCTCTTTAGCTACATTAGCACTGGCACCTAACAGGCCATTTTTTAATTGTTCCAGGATCACATCTTTTGCTCCATCTGCAACTAAGTGTCCTTTATCAAGCACTATAATCCGGTCAACTAGTTGCAGAAGATGCATTTTATGAGTAATTAAAAACATCGTTCTATCTTTCACTGTTTGTGCCATTGATTTCATAAACAGCTTTTCTGCACGCGCATCCAGACTGGCTGTAGGTTCATCAAGCAATAAAATTTGCGGATCATTTAAAATGGCGCGGGCAAGCGCAACGGCTTGACGTTGTCCGCGTGATAACGATTTACCGCCTTCACCAACTTGTTGCTCTAAACCTTCCGATTCGAGATTGGTAAACATGCTAACCCCTGAAAGTTGCACTGCACGGATCAATTGATATTCAGTGACTTGTTTTGTACCAAATAAAATATTGTCTTTAATCGAACCATGAAAGAGCACTATATCTTGTGGTAAATAACCAAAATTACGGCGCAAATCACTAGGGTGGATTTGCCCCTGATGTAAACCATCATAACGAATACTACCAAGCGTTGGTTTAAATAAACCCAGCATCACTTTTGCGAGCGTACTTTTCCCTGAGCCGTTTCTGCCAATAATTGCTATTTTTTCACCCGGTTTGACTTTAATTGACAATGGATATAACGCCGGTTTTTCTATATTTGGATAATTAAAACCAACATGTTCAAGAATAATATTACCTTCTAATTTAGTACGGCTGGCCAGGTGACCTTTATTTTCAAATTCTCCTTCTTGTTCCATAATACCGTCAAGCTGTCTTAAAGAGGTTACGGTTTGATTATAGCGGGTCATCAGGGATGCAATTTTTGCCATCGGGCCAACAGCACGGCTCGACAGCATCACGGAGGCAATAATCCCCCCCATTGAAATTAGGCCGTCCGATACGCGATATACCCCTAGTACAATCACTGCAACAACGGTCATCTGAACGACAGAACTGGAAACATTTGCGACAGAATTAGTGATCACTTTTGTTTTTAATTGCCAGTTGGAAGTGTGTCCTAACATCTGCTGCCAGGCGTTCTGAACAATACCTTCTGCACCGTTGGCTTTAATAGATTCAATCGTGGATAAACTCTCAACCAAGTGGCCGTGGCGTAAACCGGAAAACTTATTACTCTCTTCTATCGCATGGCGTAACTTAGGTTGTACTAACAAGGCATAACCAAGAATCAGTACCGCTGCAATAATTGAGAAAAGGGCCAAATCACCTGCAACCAGCCAGATAATAAAAACAAATAATATAGAAAAGGGTAAATCTACCAATGCGGTAATAGTCGCTGAAGATAAAAACTCTCGCACACTGTCAAATTCCCCCAACTGCCTTGCCATCCCACCAACACTGGGTGCGCGTTTTTCTAAAGGGATACCGATAACTTTCGCAAATAACTTTGAAGAGGTTTGAATATCAACTTTCTTACCGGCAACATCAATCAAGTAACTGCGTAACTGTTTTAAAATCAGATCAAAGGTATACGCTATCGAAGCACCAATCGCTAACACCCATAAGGTTTCAAAAGCAAGATTAGGTACAACTTTGTCGTAAACATTCATCACTAACAAAGGGGAAACTAAAGCAAAAATATTCACTAAAATAGAGGCGATAATAACATCTCGGTAAATTGGCGCAGATTGTCGAATAGACTGCCATAACCAATGCTTTTTGTTATCTCCTACATGCACATCAAAATCACGATCACCATGATATTTTTGTTTAATTAAAAATAGATAGCCCACATAAACTGACTCAAGAGCTTCAATCGTTAACTGCTCTTCACCACCCGTTTCAGGCAGGGAGATAACGGCTTTGTTTGCTTTAATATCCAGCTCTTGTAAAACACAGGCTTTCTGATCTTTAAGCATTAAAAATACAGGGCAATAACATTGCAGGAAGATTATTAAGACTTTTACGGCTTAACTTTGCACTCAAGCCTGCTCGCGCTGCTGCTTGCGGCAACAGTTCAGGAGAAAGATTAATACTTGAAAGCGGTAAACCAGCTGATAACGCTTCGGCCGAACAAGGGTTACCAAAGTGTTCACTAAGTAGTACCAGGCAATCAAGAAGCGGATCTTCAGTGATTCGTTGCGAGGCACCGATAGTCCACTGTTTTTCTTGTGTAGAAGATGAAGACTGCATTTAATTAAATACTCTTAGAAAAGTGAATGAAATAAAATTAATTCTTTATCGAAGATAAGCTGTAAGTGTATAACTTATAAGAAAAAGATTAGGTCACACAAGCATAAAAAACAATAAAATGTACAAACTATTAAATAATTTAAAATAAAAAAGAGCAACCTGCTAGATTGCTCTTTAATAAGGTAAATTTAATATCTACAAGACTGAATCGTCTGCAATTGCCAGCACTTCTCCATTAGCCTCAATAGCAGTAATATCGCTAATGATTAATGGGCCACTATTATCTGCATTAAACAACGTATTAATTATAGTTATATCATCCGCATTAGCGACAACACCTAAATCATCAGAATCAACTCCATCAAGAATAATGGTTTGGGTAATGTCTGTACCATATGCATGAACAGAGATGGTTGTGTCAGTACCGTCAAAGTCAAAGTCTAAGAATTCATCAATATTATTACCTTTTTCTACATGTAACAGATCGCTGAGATCAAGTTTGTCACCCTCGGCTATTTTGAAATCTGTAATATGATCGATACCTGAATCCCCCTCTAACCAAATAAAAGTATCCCCTCCCGCATCTCCGATAAGAAAATCATCACCGTCGCCACCGATTAGCAGATCAGATCCGAGTCCTCCATTTAACGTATCCCCCCCTCCTTGTCCAAAGAGGATATCATCACCAGCGTCACCAGTAAGGGTATCATCACCATCGCTGTTATCTGATGCGCCAAATTCATTGATATGAGTGCGAATGTATTGATGAACATCAGCTACGCTAACATCTGCGGCTTCTGCATTGGTTGCATCAGCAACATATTCTTGTAGCGAGGAGTAACCATAACCATTGACAGCTGAACCGAGAGAAAGATCACCAAAAATAATATCATCACCCTCTCCCCCATCAACCGTATCATTACCTTGAGTCAATAACGTTTCAGTTCCCAGAATAACACTGGCAAGATTATCAACATTAATTTCAGCTCTGGCTACGCCATCGCTATCATAGTAAACAATATCATCAAGAGCGATGGCTGTTTTTATACCTACCGCTTCCACTTCTGATAGCGCATTTAGTGCTTTAAAGGCATCCTTCGCATTTTCCGCCGCGTTACCGTCAGAAGTGGAATCATTGGGCTTGCCATCAGTAATAAAGTAAGTGATATTTGTACCGCTGTTACTTGCGGCAGATCCACTACTAAACCAATTAGTTGTTGTTTGGAAGGCAGCTTCATAATTGGTCATACCTCCACTTGCAATTGAACTATATGCAGCTTCAAGCGTAGCTAATGCATTATTATCAGCAAGATTTACTGAAACTGATGTTTCTGCTTTAGTATCAAAATCAACCAGTAAAACATTAACAGTACCTGCATTGTTTCCAGATGCACTTTTAATCAAAGAGTTAAATACTAAAGTTAATTGTTCTTTTGCTGTTGCGATTGCGGTACTTCCCATACTACCGGAAGAGTCAAGAACAAAGGCGATATTATAGTTTTCTCCAGCAACAATTTGGATGCCTTGCGCATCACT
This sequence comes from Psychromonas sp., assembly GCF_983033635.1. Taxonomy (NCBI): domain Bacteria; kingdom Pseudomonadati; phylum Pseudomonadota; class Gammaproteobacteria; order Alteromonadales; family Psychromonadaceae; genus Psychromonas; species Psychromonas sp. Next base: position 10,495 of record NZ_CEZLMY010000106.1, read on the forward strand.
GACAATCACATCATTGAGTTCCGTTCCATCAATACTATTATCACTATCGGTACCATTATCGCCAGGAGTCCCTGAAGTCGAGCTGTAGGAATTGACAACATTAACCTTGACCGTTGCAGTATTTGATATGTTACCCGCATTATCTTTAACTGTGTATGTAAATGAATCTTCTCCGTTATAGTCTTTCTCAGTTGGAATGTAGGTCGCTTGACCAGTAACAGAATCAATTGATACGGTACCATGTGCAGGGCCTGAAGTTACTACTACAGTACTTGGATCAAGCTGACCGTCAATATCGCTATCATTAGCTAATATGTCAATTGTAACGCTTTGCTGAGAACCTTCTTCAACAGAGATAGTGTCACCAGCAACTGTATGAGAAAGATTTTCTGCAACCCAAATATTACTGCCCGTAGTTCCATCTGTATTTAGCTGACTAAGGTCCAGTTCTAATACATAAGCACCACCTTGATCCCAATATATTATTTCTACACTATGCAGGCCAGAAGTTAAGTTAAATGTAACATTTGTGCTCTGCTGACTAGTATTGCCGTCAAACTTTGAAAGATTAACGCCGTCAACCTTAATTTGGAAACCATCATCGTGCAGCACTGTCAGTTTGTATACTCCGGCAGATTCAACATTCAAATTACCAGTAAGCTTAATTATCCCGTCGGTAGCCGCATCAGTACTTGTACCTTGAATTGAGCCGGCATCTGTAGCGCCAAGGAAGCTTTTAAGGTTATCTGGAACATCATCCTTACCCACACCATTCTTGTGATTATTCTGAGAATCATCGGCAAGATCTCCACTACCATAGCCATAATTGACAGCTGATGAGGTAAACGTTATTTCAGCATCTGTACTATCAACATAATTAAGAACCTGAGAAATGCTTGTAAGATTACTATGACCTGATGCTCCGTCGTCATATCCCCAGTATTCGCCTTGTAAAGAGCCTAAAGTTGCACTCATAGGATCATCAACTGCAACAGGTGGGGTTGTATCGACATTCAAAGTAAGAGTTTCGCCAATGCCTTCGTTACCAGCAATATCAGTATATTTACTATCAGAAACAGAAATATTTGCAGTGCCGTCATATAGATTATTAGGTGTAAAGATCGCCTCATAGCTATACGTGCCATCTCCATTATCGATCACAGTACCAAGCGCACCTAATGTTCCGCCAGTCACGGTAATATCGCTATGTGTAAAGTCTTTAACTTCTTCACTAAAGGTGAATGTAACTGTTGCTGTTTCACCAACAGATAAGTCAATGTCATTGGAAGTTATTTTGAGGGTTGGTGGTGCATCATCCACTAACTCTGTGGTCACAGTATTTGTTTCCGTGATCCCCGTTGATGTGGTTAAGCTGATATTTGGCAGTGTATTACCGGCATCCAAGAAGCTTTCACCTAAGGCTGTTAATTTCACCTCGTTACCATCAATTTCGTAGTAAACGGGATCATTGCTGCCTGCCGCAAAATCAACCGTGACACCGCTTGTATCTTCATCTGCCACACTAAAGGTTGCCATAACCGTGCCAGCAGGCGTTGTGTCTTCTATTGCCGCGCCATCTGAAACAGTCAGCACGGATGCATCATCCACTAACTCTGTGGTCACAGTATTTGTTTCCGTGATCCCCGTTGAT
>NZ_CEZLMY010000107.1:0-11975 GCF_983033635.1 Psychromonas sp.
TTGTAATATATCCAAAGACAATTATTTTTTAAGGAAAAACCATGACTATTCGTCCATTACATGATCGTGTTATTTTAAAACGTACTGAACAAGAAACTAAATCGGCTGGTGGCATTGTGTTAACGGGAAGCGCAGCTGAAAAATCAACGCGTGGTGAAATTATTGCTGTGGGTAAAGGTCGAATTTTAGATAATGGCGAAGTAAAACCGCTTGATGTAAAAGTGGGAGATATTGTTATTTTCAGTGAAGGTTACGGTCTAAAAACAGAAAAAATTGAAGGTCAAGAAGTACTTATTTTAAGTGAAAGCGATATTTTGGCTGTTGTTGAATAAGTAGCTGAATAAGTTACTGTATTAAATTTCCCTTGCTTTCTAAGTTAAAAGGAGCTGGGGCTGTCTTAATTTTAAAGAATTAAAGGAAATAGAAATGAGTGCAAAAGACGTTAAATTTGGTAATGATTCACGTGTAAAAATGTTAGCGGGTGTTAATGTACTTGCTGATGCTGTCAAAATTACATTGGGCCCGAAAGGTCGTAACGTCGTTATCGACAAAAGTTTCGGTGCGCCGCAGATTACGAAAGATGGTGTAACGGTTGCCAAAGAGATCGAACTTGAAGATAAGTTTGAAAATATGGGCGCACAGATGGTTAAAGAAGTGGCATCACAAACCAATGATGCGGCGGGTGACGGAACAACGACGGCAACGGTATTAGCACAAGCTATTATTTCTGAAGGTTTAAAAGCGGTTGCCGCGGGTATGAATCCGATGGATCTAAAACGTGGTATTGATAAAACAGTTAAAGCAGCGGTTATTGAGCTAAAAGCGTTATCAACGCCTTGTGCAGATTCAAAAGCGATTACCCAGGTAGGTACTATCTCTGCTAACTCTGATACTGAAATCGGTGAAATCATCGCGAGTGCGATGCAAAAAGTAGGTAATGAAGGCGTTATAACGGTTGAAGAAGGCCAAGGTCTGGAAACTGAATTAGATGTGGTTGAAGGTATGCAGTTTGATCGTGGTTACCTATCGCCATACTTTATGACTAATCAAGAAGCGGGTACGGTTGAACTTGAAAGTCCATTTATTTTATTAGTCGATAAAAAGATCGGTAATATCCGTGAATTATTACCAACATTAGAAGCGGTTGCTAAAGCATCAAAACCTTTATTAATTATTGCCGAAGACGTTGAAGGCGAAGCATTAGCGACACTTGTTGTAAATAATATGCGCGGCATCGTTAAAGTATGTGCTGTTAAAGCCCCTGGTTTTGGTGATCGTCGTAAAGCGATGCTGCAGGATATTGCCATTTTAACTGCGGCTACGGTTATCTCTGAAGAGATTGGTTTAGATCTTGAGAAAATTCAGCTTGAAGATTTAGGTCAAGCAAAACGTATTGTGATCAATAAAGATGAAACAACTATTATCGATGGCGTCGGAGATGAAACAGCAATCAATGCACGCGTAAGCCAAATCAAACAGCAAATTGAAGCATCTTCATCTGACTATGATAAAGAGAAGCTGCAAGAGCGTAGTGCAAAACTCGCTGGCGGTGTTGCGGTTATTAAAGTGGGTGCATCAACTGAAGTTGAGATGAAAGAGAAAAAAGATCGTGTTGATGATGCGCTACATGCAACCCGTGCTGCGGTTGAAGAAGGCGTTGTTGCTGGTGGTGGTGTTGCTCTGGTCCGTGTTGCTGCATTATTAAAAGGTCTTAAAGGTGATAATGACGAGCAGAATGTTGGCATCCGTGTTGCACTACGTGCAATGGAAGCGCCACTTCGTCAAATCGTTGAAAACTGTGGAGAAGAAGCATCTGTTGTAGCAAATAATGTACAGCAAGGTGAAGGTAACTTTGGTTACAACGCAACCACGGGCGAATACGGTGATATGTTAGATATGGGGATTCTTGATCCAACTAAAGTAGCCCGAAGCGCATTGCAATTTGCAGCTTCGGTTGCCGGGTTAATGATCACTACCGAATGTATGATCACAGATCGACCTGTAGAGGCTGCTGCACCTATGCCTGATATGGGCGGCATGGGTGGTATGGGCGGTATGATGTAGTTCCCCGTAACTCCCCTATAAAAAAGCAACTTCGGTTGCTTTTTTTGTGCCTGTTATAAAATCACTTACTGCGTTTGTTAATTCACTATTCTGTTCTAGCCTTAGAGTTATAAGATTCAATGGGATAGGTGGCATAGATGATTTCAATACTCAATCAAAAAAGTGATATTTTAGAGCAGGTGTTTTCCCAATTAAAAGTAGATTTTTCAGAACGAGCACAAAAAACGCTACAGCAATTTATCAGTGCAGTTTATCGTGATGTTGTGATCAGTGATTTAACACAAATGTCACCAGCAGATTTAAGCGGTTTAACAGTTTCCTTATGGCGTGAGATCCAGCTGTGGAAAGCCGAACAAGCGAAAGTTCAGGTTTTCAATCCTGATGTCGAGCAGGATGAATGGCAGTCTTCACATACAGTGATCAGCGTGTTATGTCGAAATATCCCCTTTGTTATTGATACCTTAAAACTCATTATTAATGAGCAAAACATTAAAGTGCATCGAAGTTTTTACTGTGAGATGGCAACTGTACGCGGAAAAACGGGGAAATTACTATCTTTCGATGCGGATAATAAGAATGAATTATTACTCTATTTTGAAATCGATCAAACCAGTGCAAAAGCAGATCGCTATCAGATAGAGTCAAAAATACAACTGGCCTTACAAAATGTCAGCTTGGTGGTTGATGATTTTGAAAGTGTAACGCAAACAGTTAAAGAAGCGCTTAAACACAGCAAGGCAGATAAATTTAATCAGCAAATAGATGACTTAGAGGAGCAGCAAACATTTTTGCTGTGGATGTTAAATGATCATTTTACCTTTATTGGTTGTGATCAATTTATTATCGAACAAGGAGAAGTTAAAGCAGTTACCGCTAGTCAGTTAGGTTTATTAAAGCGCGCCAATTTTATGGGCAAAGCTTGGCAATTTGAGTCCTTTGAGGTGTTAAACAAGCTTTCATTTATTCATTTTGCTAAAGCGTCACAACGCGCGATGGTACACCGTCCCGCCTACCCGGATGTTGTTTATGTAAAACGTTTTGATGACGCGGGGCAGTTAATCTCCGGTTACCGCTTTATCGGTTTGTATACCTCATCTGTTTACGGTGGTACGCCTGAAGATATTCCTGTGGTAGGCCGTAAGCTTGCAAATATTTTGCAGCAATCCGCTTATAATCAAGGTGGACATTATTATAAAGAACTGTCACAGATCCTTTATAACTATCCAGTTGAAGATCTTCTGTTGTGTGATGAAAATGAACTTTTACAAAACGTTACCGAAATTTTACATGCGCAGGAGCGTAAAGAGTTAAAGCTTTTTTTACGTAGTGAAGGTAATAAACAGTTTGTAATCGCCAGCTTATATGTGCCTCGCGATGTTTATAATACCAAGGTCAGACTGGCCTTCGAAGAGTTGATTTGCCGTACCTTAGAAGTCAGCGATAGTGATTTTCAAACCTATTTAAGTGAATCTACTTTAGCGCGTTTGCGCTTGGTTTTACGCCTTAAAACCCCGCTAAATGAAGTTTTGGAAGTGCAGACGATTCAAGACAGAATGAGGCAGTTAACCAAACGCTGGAGTGATGAATTACACGAGTCGTTAATTGAGCACTTTAGTGAAGAGCAGGGGATAAAACTCACCCAAAAATACAATGCAGCATTTCCGAGCAGTTATCAGGATATTTTCAGCCCGCGTGTTGCTGTGGCTGATATTGAACGTATAGAGTCTTTATATGCAGACCAAAGCCGTTCGATGACATTACGTTTTTATCGCTCCATTGAAGCAAATAGCAGCGAGCTAAAATTAAAACTGTTTCATCAAGATGGGGCGTTATTACTTTCAGATATTATTCCAATTTTAGAAAACCTGGGCTTGAAAGTAGCTGAAGAGTACCCCTATAAAGTCACTCCAAGGGGAGAAAAATCGTTTTGGTTATATGATTTTACTTTGGTCTATGCACAAGTCTGCAATTTTGATCCGGAAGCCTACCGAGATCTGTTTGCCGATGCTTTTTTATCTGTGTGGTACGGCTATGCTGAAAATGATCCTTTTAATAAACTGATTTTGGGTGCCGGACTTGCGTGGCGTGATATAAGCATGTTGCGTGCTTATGCTAAATATCTAAAACAGTTACGTTTTGGTTTTAGCCATTTTTCTATTGCGAAGACATTATTAGATCACAATAAATTAGTTAAAGAGATCGTTTTGTTGTTTAAGCGTCGTTTTGATCCAAGCTGTGCCTTTGATTTAATAAAACAGCAAAAGTTAGAAGAGAAAATTTTAAGTGCGCTAAATGATGTCAGTAATCTCAATGAAGATCGCGTATTACGTAAATACGTAGAGTTAATTATGGCAACGATGCGTAGTAATTATTTTCAGCAAAGTGCAGGTGAAAACAGACCCTATATCAGTTTCAAGTTTGATCATGACAAAATCAGCGAAATTCCCTTACCTCGTTTAAATTATGAAGTGTTTGTTTATTCTCCTCGTATTGAAGGAGTGCATCTGCGTGGCGGTAAAGTTGCGCGTGGCGGTTTACGTTGGTCAGATCGCCGCGAAGATTTCCGCACCGAAGTCTTAGGCTTGGTAAAAGCACAGCAAGTTAAGAACTCTGTGATTGTGCCCGTTGGCGCTAAAGGCGGTTTTGTTGCTAAAGAAATCAATCCGGCAATGGATAGAGAAAGTTTTATCAGCGAGGGAATTAGCTGTTATAAAATCTTTATTAGTGCCTTGTTGGATATTACTGATAACTTATACAAAGGAGAAGTTTTACCGCCACTTGATGTGGTCCGTTATGATGGTGATGATCCTTATCTTGTTGTAGCGGCAGATAAAGGCACTGCCACTTTTTCAGATATCGCCAATGAACTGGCGGCACAAAGGAACTTCTGGTTAGATGATGCGTTTGCCTCGGGGGGGAGTAATGGCTATGACCATAAAAAGATGGGCATTACCGCGCGTGGTGCTTGGATAAGCGTGCAGCGCCATTTCCGTGAACTCGGTATTGATGTGCAACAGCAAGCGATTAGCGTGATTGGCATTGGCGATATGGCGGGCGATGTATTTGGTAACGGCATGCTAAGCTCTAAATTTATCTCGTTACTGGGGGCATTTAATCACCTGCATATCTTTATTGATCCCGCACCGACTGATTTAGAGGCTAATTTTGCTGAACGCTTACGTCTCTTTGAGACACCACGAACAGGCTGGAACGATTACAACTGTGAGCTGATTTCACAAGGTGGCGGCATTTTTGAGCGCAGTGCTAAAGCAATTAAAGTCAGTCCGGAAATGGCTAAACGTTTTGATATTTACCAAAAGCAAGTTACTCCCAGCGAGCTCATTACTATTTTATTAAAAGCACAAGTGGATCTGTTATGGAATGGTGGTATCGGCACCTATGTTAAAGGCTGTAGTCAAAGTCATGCCGATGTCGGTGATAAAGGCAATGATATTTTACGCATTAATGGTAATGAGTTACGTTGCTCTGTAGTTGCTGAAGGCGGCAATTTAGGTTTTACGCAAAGCGCCCGTATCGAATATGCATTACATGAAGGTTTATGCTTCACCGATGCAATCGATAATGCTGCAGGTGTGAACTGTTCAGATTTAGAAGTTAATATCAAAATTCTGCTTGATAAATTAGTTTCCAAAGGTGATTTAACAGTTAAGCAGCGTAATGTTTGGTTAGATAAAATGACCAACGAAGTTTCACAAATTGTATTAAAAAACAATTACCGCCAGGTACAATGTGTCAGTATTTCATTCCTTGAAAGTTATCAACGTCTTGAAGAATATCGACGTCTTATCTGTGATTTAGAGGAGAAAGGTAAGCTCAACCGGGTGCTGGAATTTATCCCTGGCGATGATGTTTTAAGCGATCGTAAAAATTGCCATAAAGGGTTAACTCGTCCGAGTATTGCAGTGATGCTCTCTTATGCCAAAAATGAGATGAAAGAAGCACTGGCTAATGCCAATATCGCTGATGATCCTTACCTTCTTACTGAAGCTGAAAAAATCTTTCCTTTATCTTTAGTGAAACAATACAAAAAAGAGATACATCAACATCCGTTGATTACAGAGATAGTTGCTACGCAAGTAAGCAATGATCTTTTTAATGTGATGGGGGCAACCTTCGCCCACCGTATTATGGCAAGCTCAGGCTGTTCATTTTTAGAGTTAAGTAAAGCTTGGGTGGCTGCTCGCGATATTTTTGGCCTGAATACAACTCTTGAGCAGATTGAATCGTTAGATAACAGGGTCAGTTGTGATTTACAAAGTGATTTGATCTTTAAACTTAAACGCATGGTGCGCCATGGAACACGCTGGTTAATTCGCAATAATCGTGACGAATTGGATACAGGGGAGTTAATTAAACAATATCAAAAACCATTACAATCAGTGGTTGATGATATTGAAATGGTATTAATTGGCAAGGCAATTGTTTATCGATCTGAGATGATTTTATCCTTGACGGAATCGGCTGTTCCTAAATTATTAGCGCATAAATTAGCCAGTGCAGATCAGATTTATGCTCTGTTAAGTGTTATTTCAGTCGCCACTAAACTTGAGGTGGATGCCCACTTGGCTGCACAGGTTTATTTCTTTGCCACCGATAAACTGCAACTATTTGATATCGCCAAGCAGTTAATATTGTTACCAGTTGATAGCCATTGGCAATCATTAGCAAGAGAGGCGATGCTAGATGATTTAGAGTGGCAGCAAAAACGTATCAGCCAAACGATTTTACTCGGTTTAAAAGAGGGCAATGTCAGTCAGGCATTTGCTGATTGGGAAAACCAGCATCAAAATCTTGTGCAGCGTTGGTATAAAATGGCGGATGCGTTATTAGCAGTAAAAACACCTGAATTTAGTATGTGTCAGGTGGCATTACGTGAATTATTGGATCTTTCTAGCAGTTAATTGTTTAGCATTTAGTCAACGCATTTTAACTTTTAATTAAAACGCGTTGACAGCTTTTTCTGCTATTGGGCTTTCTTGATAATCTTTTTTAACATAAACGCCACGCCCACAAAAGCAAAACTTGCAGTCACCATGCTTGATGCGCCAAAACCTGTTGCACAATCCATCTTCATATTGCCATCCGACTCGGATTTCTGTTGGCAAACTTCCCCATTCATATCTGGATAACTCAGTTGTTCGGTTGAAAAAACACAATCGACTCTAAATTTACGTTTTGGATTTTTGCTGAAATTAAAAAAACGGCGCAGTTCTGAACGCACTTTAGCTGCCAGAGGATCTTGAATTGTTCTAGCTAAATCAGTTACCTGTATTTGTGTCGGATCTAGCTGTCCACCTGCTCCTCCACAAGTTAATAGTGGATATTTATTACGCTTACAATGTGCGACTAAGGCAACTTTAGCGTGGATACTATCAATCGCATCAAAGATATAATCAAATTCACTGGATAGATATTCAAAGCAGTTTTGCTTATCAATAAAGTCATCAATTAAATTCAGCTTTATCTCAGGGTTAATCAATCGGCAACGCGCAGCCATCGCCTCTATTTTTGTCTCACCAATGGTATCTGCTAATGCATGTATTTGACGGTTGGTATTAGTGACACAAATATCATCCATATCTATTAAGGTGAGTTGACCAATACCAGAGCGGGCCAATGCTTCTGCCACCCATGAACCGACACCACCAATACCGATCACGCAGATATGGCTTTGTTGAAATTTATTAAGCGCTTTGCTGCCATATAAGCGTTTAATGCCACCAAAACGGTTATCGTATTGTTCTGTCATCTGTTTACTCAACTATTGGATATAAAAAAGCCCCACCTTCAAAGAAGGCCGGGCTGACATTATATTACTATCTTGTTAGCAAATAGAAATTTTTTGCGAGTAGTCTTGATTAAGACGCTTCTATAATCGTTTTCATATCAGTTGTCTTGTAAGAATCGGCAAGTAGTTTATTACAGATACAAAAAAGCCAAGGCATAAACCTTGGCTTTATCAGCTAGTTAATTTTAAACTAATAAAATTAAGATGCTTCTACGATAGTTTTCATGTCCGTCGCCTTGTAGGCATCGAGGCGTAGTTTATTAGATACAAAAAAGCCAAGGCAGAAACCTTGGCTTTATCAGCTATTTAATTTTTAACTAAAATTAATACGCTCTACAATCGTTTTCATATCAGTACGGGGTGTAGGTATAGACGTAGTTGTTGCAGGTATAAAAAAACCAAGAATTAATCTTGGTTTTTTATTTTTAACTAAAAGTTAATTTTAAACTAATAAAATTAAGACGCTTCAACGATAGTTTTCATATCCGTCATGTAACCGCGTAGTTTTTTACCAATAGCTTCTACAGGGTGAGTACGAATTGCTTCGTTAACTTCGATTAAGCGTGCATTATCAACAGAGTTAGATGCTACTGTTAAAGGTTTACCCAGCATTTCCGGGCTTAGTGCTTTAACGAAGTCTGCTAGCATTGGTTTAGCTGCATGATCAAACAGGTAACAACCGTATTCTGCAGTATCAGAGATAACAACATTCATTTCGTAAAGTTTCTTACGTGCGATAGTGTTAGCAATAAGCGGTGTTTCATGTAGAGACTCGTAATAAGCCGACTCGTCGATAATACCTGATGCAGTCATCGCTTCAAATGCAAGCTCAACACCGGCTTTAATCATTGCAACAAGGAAGATACCGTTATCGTAGAATTCTTGCTCATCTATTTCCATGTCGCCAGCTGGTTGTTTTTCAAAACCAGTTTCAGCTGTTGCTGCGCGCCATTTTAGTAGGTTAACGTCATCATTTGCCCAATCTTCCATCATTGTTTTAGAAAATTCGCCTTCAATGATGTCATCCATATGTTTGTTGAATAATGGACGTAGAATATCTTTAAGCTCTAAAGACATATCAAATGCTTTAATTTTAGCTGGGTTAGATAGACGATCCATCATATTAGTGATGCCGCCGTATTTAAGACCTTCAGTTACAGTTTCCCAACCGTATTGAATTAATTTAGATGCGTAAGCTGGCTCTAAACCATCAGCAACCATTTTTTCAAAACCTAGAATTGCGCCTGTTTGCAACATACCACAAAGGATAGTTTGCTCACCCATTAGGTCTGATTTTACTTCAGCAACAAAAGACGACATCAATACACCAGCGCGATCGCCGCCTGTTGCTGATGCATATGCTTTAGCCCATGCTAAACCGTGATCTTGTGGATCGTTAGCTGGGTGAACCGCGATTAGTGTCGGTACACCAAAACCACGTTTGTACTCTTCACGTACTTCAGAACCTGGGCATTTAGGTGCACACATAATAACAGTGATATCTTCACGTACGATTGTACCTTCTTCAACGATGTTGAAACCGTGAGAGTAAGCAAGTGTAGCGCCGTCTTTCATTAATGGCATTACTGCATTCACAACAGCAGTGTGTTGCTTATCAGGCGTTAGATTACATAATAAATCTGCTTGCGGGATAAGCTCTTCGTAAGTACCTACAGTGAAACCATTTTCTGTTGCATTTTTCCATGATTGGCGTTTTTCAGCGATAGCTGCAGCACGTAGCGTATAAGATACGTCTAGACCAGAATCACGCATATTTAAACCTTGGTTTAAACCCTGTGCACCACAACCGATAATAACTACTTTTTTACCTTTTAAAGCTTCACAGCCATCAGTGAATTCACTGCGATCCATAAAACGACATTGACCTAGTTGGTTTAGTTTCTCACGTAGAGGAAGAGTATTAAAATAGTTAGCCATTGAGGAGACTCCAAAAAATAGTTTATAGGGATTAAAGCAGATAAAAATTTATTTTTATCTGCTTTCAATTTTCGCTAAGCACTATAGCCTATAACTTATATTGCGCAAAATGATATATTGGCAATGTTATGTTGCAAAAAATGAAATACACTGGCTTTACTCTGTTAGATGAGTTCAGTTCACGCTTTTTTATAAAACAGCTTGATTTTTAACCACAGCGATCTAACTATCAGTTTGTTTTAATATTTTAATTAATTGTTATTTCATTCTTATGATTTAACAAATAAGAATACTTAACCTGTTCTTTTAAAGGGAAATAATATGCCTTCACTAAGCTTGCCCAGCGCACTCGTTTCAATCGACTGGTTAAATGAACATATTAATCATGCAAATTTAGTTTTGTTGGACAGCAGTTGGCATATGCCTAATGTTAACCGTGATGGTAAGTTGGAATGGGCTAACGAGCGCCTTCCAGGGGCGCTTTTTTTCGACTTTGATGGTGAAATTTGTGATCACAATAGTGATTTACCGCATATGATGCCCAGTGAAGCGGTTTTTCAAAATTCGGCACAAAATTTAGGCATAAATCAAAACAGCACAATAGTGGTTTACGATAGCTTAGGCATTTTCTCCAGTCCTCGAGTATGGTGGATGTTCAAAACGATGGGGTTTGATAATGTGGCTGTATTAGATGGCGGTTTACCCGCTTGGAAAGAAAAATCACTGCCGATAGAAAGTGATAATAAAATAAAGCCGATAAACAAAGGTGATTTCATTGCCCGTTATCAAAGCGATCTAATTTGTGATGCTAATGAAGTGCTTTTTTCTACGCAAGATAAGCAACAGGATATTGTTGATGCACGTCCGCAACTGCGCTTTTCAGGTCAGGCGCCCGAGCCAAGGGCGGGAGTACGTTCCGGTCATATGCCGAATGCTAAAAATCTGCCTTCTGCAACGATTCTTGAAGATCAACAAATGAAAGATGCCTACCAGCTTGCTTTGCTCTTTGAAGCAATCGTCCCAAAAAATAACCGGGTAATTTTTAGTTGTGGCTCTGGTGTCACCGCATGTATTTTAGCATTAGGGGCAACCTTAGCGGGATATGAAAACTTAGCTGTTTATGATGGTTCATGGAGTGAATGGGGGAGCCGTGAAGATTTGCCGGTTGTAAAATAAATAGATGGATATCAAGTCGTTAGAGTTGTTTTTGCATTTATCGAACAGTTTGCACTTTTCTAAAACGGCGCAAGCGAAACATGTCAGCCCATCAACACTTAGTCGCTGTATTCAACGGATTGAAGATGAGTTAGGTGTTCGTTTACTGAACCGCGATAATCGTTCTGTGGTATTAACTGAAGCCGGCTTGTTATTTAAACAGTATGCGTTGCAACAACTTGAGCAGTGGGAGCTATTAAAGCGTTCTATCAAGCAAAGTAAAAGTGAGCTGGAAGGTCAGATCAATCTGTATTGCTCAGTGACGGCCGCTTATAGCCACTTGCCTCCCATTTTAGAGCGCTTTAGATTATTACATCCGAAAGTCGAAATTAAACTGAGCACCGGTGATAGTGCGGTGGCAGTTGATCAAGTATTACAACATCAAGTTGATTTTGCGATCACTGCCTACCCAGATACCTTCCCTGCTCGTTTACATTTTATTCAACTCGCGGAAATACCGCTGTCTATTATAGGACCAACCATAACCTGTGCTGTTACCCAGCAAATTAGCCAGGCTAATATCGACTGGAAAAATGTGCCGTTCATTTTACCTGAACATGGTTCGGTACGCCGCCGTTTTGATAATTGGTATCGCCTCTTTAAAATAGGAAAACCGCATATTTATGCCAAAGTAGCAGGGCATGAAGCACTGATTAGCATGGTTGCGCTTGGCTGTGGTGTGGGGATTGTGCCCGATGTGGTGATTGAAAATAGCCCGGTGCGCGATCGCGTGCAGAGTTTGTCAGTAACAACCCCTTTACAGTCATTTGATTTAGGTATCTGTTGTTATAAAACACGAGCAAATGAACCGTTAATTAGTGCGTTTATCGGTTGTGTTGAGGGGGATCTTATTAATTAACCTCAGCTCGGGATAATTAGAAAGTTTGTTTTTGTGTTACAGCATTCGATAAGGGAGCAACCATTCAAGATGTTAAATGCTTGCATTTAC
>NZ_CEZLMY010000108.1:0-11865 GCF_983033635.1 Psychromonas sp.
GGCTATTGGTAGCTGATTTAACGCAGAAATAGGTGAAAATAGCTGCACTGTATCGATTTGCTTATCCCGAGTTGAGCTTATTTACTCTGGCTGATATAAAATTCTTTTTAGGACAAGGCTAAGCTGATCTACTAATTGCAATATTGAAATCGGTAAGGTTGCACGTGTAATACTATAGCCCTCTACAAAGGGTAATAAAGTAGAAGCTGAAAACTGTATTTTTTGCTCTGCGCAGCCAACCGGAGCGATATTTCTTAAGTGTTCAACAATAACGGCATGCAACTCACGGTAATATTGATCTAACGCTAAGCGACCACTTTTATGATGGTTAGAAAAGACCCAAAACTCTTTAAATAACTGTGCACAAAGCGTACTTTCACGATATTTAAGCATATGCAGCAACAGCGAGCCTAACGCCTGCTCGGCGACCTTGCGTGCCGGGGCTTGATAGTTTCGCAAATGTACAAAATAAGCATCGATAAAATCGCTGAATAAAACATCTAACAAAACGCTTTTATTTTTAAAATGTAATAAGACCGTACTTTGCGGTAGAGCTGCTCTGTCTGCCACTTTCGCCATCGAGAAACCTTCACAACCCAATTCTTTTAATAATTGCAGCCCAGCAGATAAAATACGCTCAGCTTGTTCATCGACCATTTTATCCTCCTGTTTCTATCAAATTGATTGTAAGACGCTTATTTCCACAGAGCAAGATTACTCAGGACGCATATGCCCTTCAATCCACTCTTTCACCTCTGCAAATCGATACGCTTCTAACAGCGCAAAACCTTGCAAATTACGCACTTTCAAACGCGTAAAAATAGGTGTTGTTAATCCACAAAAGAAACGAGCTAACAATACGGGGGTTTTCTGCTCTGCCAATTTATCACTAATCTGCACACTTAATTGCTCAAAATCATATTGATTAAGCGGCTTTAAAACAGGAGGCTGAGGCATTACAGCTACTTGTCCCATGCATACAGAGCAGTGCCCGCAAGGCTGCTGTAAATTGCTATCAGAGAAATAATTGGCAAGCTGTAAATTCAAACATTTCTGACTGGCAAAAAAATCTAATAAAAAATGGATACGTTGTATTTCACTTTTCTCTTTCTCTTTAAATCGCAACACTAGTAGATCGCGTAAATTTTCATTTATAGCCTCTTTAAAGACTTTATAAACCTGAGTCATCTGCTTGGTTTGCAGTTCAATCAGACCTTGCTGATCAAGATAATCAATGGCAGTGATCACCCGGCTACGATCGCTAGAATAAAAGGATTGTAGCTTCTCAAAATTAATGGTCGCCCAAGTCCGTGCTTTATCTGAGCTCTGTAAAATCGCCTGCACAAAGTGATAACGCTCATCTTTAAAGCGTCCCAGCAACTCATTTTCAGGTACTAGCAATTTGTATTTATATTCCGCGTAATAACTGTAAGCGGGTTGTAATACCCCCTGTAACTCTAAATAAACCAACAATGTTTTCAGCGCTAACAAACGGATATTGGATTTGCTCGAGAGGCTGTTCATCAGCACTTCCCATTGACCACCTGCTTGCAAAATTTCATTTAAAATATAATCAATCGCACTCGGCTCAGGGGTATCGCCATAAACAAAATTTTCCAAAATATTAAGATTGTTTTTATTGGCTAAAACCAGGCAATCGGCCTGTAAACCATCACGCCCCGCACGCCCTATCTCCTGCGAATAGTTTTCTATCGATTTTGGCAGATCATAATGCACCACAAAGCGAATATCGCTTTTATCAATGCCCATACCAAATGCAATAGTCGCAACAATTACGGGTAGTTGCCCTGCCATAAAATCTTGCTGAATGGCGACTCGTCGTTCATTAGGCAAACCTGCATGATAAGGCGTTGCATTTATACCCTGCTGTTTTAATAAATTGGCCAGATCTTCTGCACTTTTCTGCAAGGTCACATAAATAATGCCCGATAACTGCACACGCTGTTTTAACCAGGGCAGTAGAACATTTAGTTTATTTTCACTGGTCACCCCCTGTACCGATAAATTCAGGTTCGGGCGATAGGACCCGGTTAAGGTAATATTTTGTGGTGTGATCGTAAACTTTTCCGCCATATCTTTTATAACTTTAGAGGTCGCAGTTGCAGTTAATAACAGCACCTGTGGAATATTAAATTCGCGGCGGTATTGTGCTAGTTTCAGATAATCGGGGCGAAAATTATGTCCCCATTCCGATATACAGTGCGCCTCATCGATCACCAGTAAAGAGATCGGAAGCTGTTTTAGAAACAATCGAAAACGCTCACTGTTGAGGCGTTCCACCGAGATAAATAAAATTTTAACCTGCCCGTTAGCAACCGCATTATAAACTGCGGATGATTCAGCCGGGGTTTGCATTGAATGAATACTCGATGCACTGATGCCTTTATTCTGCAGAAACTGCAATTGATCTTGAATCAAGGCAAGCAGCGGAGAAACTACCAAAGTTAGATGTGGAAGATGTAATGCAGGAAGCTGATAACATAATGATTTACCCGAGCCGGTAGGGAAAATTGCAGCGGCACTTTGACCATTGATTAATGCTTGAATAACCTGCTCTTGCCCGGCTCTAAAGGTCGAAAATCCAAAATACTGCTCAAGTAACTGCTTCATCTATAAACCTTAGCTTATTAACTGAAAGTTATTTATAGCATATAATCAGCACTCTCACTCAAACCAATAAGAACTTATGCGAATTCATGCACTTCATAAACTTTATCAGCAACGATTAAGTCAATGCACACGTCCTTTTTTAGCGCGTGGCGGGCGCATTGAACGCTGCAGTTATTGCATGTTATTACCCTATTTGTGCATCTGTGATATTAAAAAAACGCTTTCAACAAACAGTGCTTTTTTGCTATTAATGTATGACGATGAAATTTTAAAGCCGAGCAATACCGGGCGTTTAATTGCCGATCTGATTCCCGACACCTTAGCCTTTATCTGGTCGCGCACTCAGCCTGAGCCTCAACTGCTGGAATTATTAAAAGATCCGAAATGGCAACCAATTGTTATTTTTCCCGAAGAGTACACTGCACCCGAACGTGTAATGCATAAATATCAAGCTCCCGAAAAGAACAAACGGCCGCTATTTATTTTACTGGATGCCAGTTGGGCACAAGCGAAAAAGATGTTTCGTAAGAGCCCCTATCTTAATAACTTTCCGGTTTTATCATTTTCGCCAGAAAGCATCTCTCGTTATCTGCTACGAAAAGCGGTTAAAGATAATCAGCTGGCCACAGCAGAAGTTGCAGGACGGGTTTTGGAATTTATCGGTGAGTCAGAGAACGCTACAATCATGGATCTGTTATTTGAGACCTTTAAAGAAAATTATATGGTAGGCAAAGAGCGTAAACAACTACCTGAAAATGCGACTCAGTTTCGCTTTCAGGCATTGTTGGGTAAAAAATAGTTTCCGTTCAATATTCCATATTTACGATTAACTTAGGGTCTGCGTTTAGGTCTGGATCTTTTCTTTTGCCATTTAATCTATCAATAACTTAGCTTAAAGAAAAACTGTTATGCGCCAGAGAAAAACACTCCCGAGCTGACGCATGATTTTTGCTATTTTCAGTTCAAAATTATTAACAATAGCATTGTTAAAATTCGCCAAAAGTGACTACATTTACATCAAAAATAAAGTTTATTTAAGATAGTGTCCCTCATGAAGTTTCAGCGATATGATGCATTAGCATAGCGGTCATTTAGCGGGGTTATAATTTGACTGAACAAAAAACAAATTCCAATAACATAATAATTATCAAATCATTTGCTGATAAAAAGAAAAAAGAAGCGGGTAAACTAAAACGCACTTATGGATTCTGGCTGCTTGTTATCCTGGCAACTCTATCACTTATTATGAATTTAGTGCTTGTTACTGTTGCTTTAAAATGCATCACCTATGATGAGTACATTTATACATTACAGGGGCGTTTTCTGGAGTTTTTATTACAATCCTGGTCATAAATAATGACCTGTTTAATAGTAAAAACAACTTGCTCAATATTAAACTGACTTAATAAAAGGCAGCTGTAAGTATTAACTTGCAGCAAATTAAAACCTCTTTACGATAAGGAATAAATCTTTTATCTTGTCTAAACTGAGATTAACATCACAAAACATAGAGAGACTAATTATGAAACTGACCAACAAAATTCTGTATGTAATTTTTATTAGCATTTTTTCAATATCACTGGCCAATGCTGCTACCGTCACTCTAAAAGATGGTCGTAGCTTTGAAGGTGATATTAAAAGCCAAGATAGTAAAACACTGGTTCTCGATATGAGCGGTATTGAGATGCGTTTACCTGTCAAAGATGTCGCTTCTATTGATCTGACTGAAAGCACTACAAAGAGCGAAAAAGTTGAACAGCAAACAACAGCAGACAGCGATAATAGTTCTGCCACCGTACCAGCCGGCACAGCCCTTACGGTACGCATGGCTGAATCTGTAGATACGCGAAACAATAAAACTGGGCAGCGTTTTACCGCAGTACTTGAAGCAAACCTAATGTCCGGTGACATTATTGTCGCTAAAAAAGGCTCAAAAGTTTACGGCGTATTAACAAATGTGAAAAAGGCCGGACGTATTGCAGGCACTGCCTCCATGACGCTTGAACTTAGAGATATTTCCATCAATGACGTGATGGTCGCAATCAGAACTCAGCCAGTAAGCGGCCAAGGGGACAATACTGCAAAAACAAGTGTTGGCAGAACAGCAAGAGCTGCTGCGATTGGCGGTTTAATTGATGGCAGTGATGGCGCGAAAACTGGCGCAAAAGTAGGTGTCGGGGCAGCTCTTTTAACTAAAGGTGATGATATTCAAATACCGAAAGACTCTCTTCTCGATTTTATCTTAAGCGCCCCACTGGAAAGATAAGCTCAAATTCCCTGCCTTATACCCCAACCGCTTGGGTATAAGGCCTAAACCTTAGCTTTCACAAATGCACTGACAAACTTTGCAATCGCTTCAACATTATTAAAATCCAGTAACGGCAACTCACAACCAGCAACTCTGACATCACACGCCACAGCAATAATCGACTCATCTCTTATAAACATAAATGGCTTATTCAGTGCGCTGCGATGTAACTCAATTTTATTAAATGGCTGATCACGAAACCCCTCCACCAGCACCAAATCCAATCCATCAACTTGCAATAGAGCTAATTGTTCAGCCAGTTTACTCTCTTGTTGCTCTGCATATTCGCAGAACAAAATAGAGCGATGAGGTCCTGCTAAAACTACTTGTGAAGCCCCCGATTTACGCAGTCGATAACTGTCTTTACCAGGTTGATCTATTTCTATATCGTGATGGCTGTGTTTCACTAATGCCACATTTAAACCTTGCTTGGTTAATACTGGAATCAGCTGCTCTAAGAGCGTGGTTTTACCTGTACCGCTAAAGGCCGCAAACCCCAGCAAAGGTACGGGGAAGTTAAAAAGTTCAGACATAAATTCACCTTATATAAAAAAACGATTCGTTATACCATTCTAGGTAAGTGGTCAATTTAGGCGTAGGAAAAATAAATCATATCAAGGCATGAGTTGCAGTAAATGGTTGTTCCCTTTACAAAACTTATAACGCAGAGATGGTTTATTTTACCAGTATAAAAGATCAGGTACTTATCTAGAATGGTATTAGTAAGCTTTATATTAATTCATTATACTCAACACTTAGATAATAGAAGCTTAAATACTTTTTTGGAAGAACAATGATCGCGCCGTATGTTAATGAATTTTTAATGCTTACCCTGATCCATTTTCTAGCAGTTATTTCCCCAGGACCCGATTTTGCAATCGTGATCCGCCAAAGTATTAGTTTTGGGCGCAAAACCGCAATTATCACCAGCTTAGGCATTGGCGCAGGTATCTCTATGCATGTGCTGTATACCCTGCTTGGGATCGGCTTTATTATCACCCAATCAGAAATGGCCTTTATGCTTGCTAAAATTGCAGGTGCCTCGTATTTAACCTATCTTGGGCTGAACCTGTTATTTAGCAAAGCAAAAACAGCAGAGAGCGCGCAAATAAAAGTAGATATTGATAAAAATCATCACAAACGCGCCTTTATGCTTGGTTTTATGACTAACCTGCTCAACCCCAAAGCAACCCTGTTCTTTTTGGCTATATTCACCACAATTGTTAGCATCGATACACCATTAGCAGTGCAAACTATTTATGGTTTTTGGATAACCATTACCACAGCATTATGGTTTTCACTGGTTTCATTTTTCTTTTCACACCATAAAGTGCGTGCAAAATTTGTTAGCCACGGATATCTATTTGAACGCGTAATGGGCATCGTATTGCTGATTTTTGCAGTGAAATTAGGAGTGGCGTTACTTTGAATTAAAAAAGCTTTGGATATTGAAAATAGAAACTCCCCAAATGCAATCGGGGAGTGCATAGCCAAAATATAGCTATCGCTCTACGGCACAGCAAAACCTTTTGATGCCACCCATACTCGATACCACTGTTCGGTATTCATCTGCAGTGCTAATGCGCCAACCGCCTCTTTAACTCGCTCTATTTTGCCTGAACCAATTAATGCCACCGGGTTAGAGGGGTGCTTTAATACCCAGGCAAAAACAACCTGCTCTATTGAATTAGCCCCTAGCTCATCAGTGAGTTCGGTTAGCGCGCCGCGCAATCGTCTTGCCTGATCTGTTTGTTCACTGAAAATTCCACCACCCGCTAAACATGACCATGCCATCGGGCGGACGCGATATTGCTGCAGTTGATCACAAGTGCCATCTTCAAGAACGCTAAAGTTAATCGGGTTGATTTCAACCTGATTAGTCACTAAGGGCGCATCTAAGCGCGACTGCAATAGATCAAACTGTGAGCTTGTAAAGTTTGATACGCCAAAGTGCTTCACTTTGCCGCTTTGTTTTAATTCAGAAAAAGCCTCGGCTACTTGATCCGCATCCATTAAAAAATCGGGGCGATGCACTAACAAAGTATCTAACTGTTCAACACCTAAGCGTTTTAGTGAATTTTCAGTAGAAGTTAAAATACTTTGTTTACTGCTGTCGTAATGTGAAACGCGTTTTTCCCCCGTTGCCGGAGCGATGCCATTAATACCAAATTTAGAGACGATTTCAATTTGCGCACGCATAGCGGGATCAAGTTTTAACGCTTCGCCAAACAGAGTTTCACAGTTACCTGCGTCATAGATAGCCGCATGATCAACCGTGCTGATGCCCATTTCAACATGCTCTTTTAGGAAGGTCAAACGCGCCTGCGCGTTCATATTCCACTCACCTAAGCGCCAGTAACCTTGTACTAATTGAGAAAATTCAGGGCCTTGTGGTGCCATTAAAACTTTTTGAACGATACTCATAACAAACTCCAAATAGGGGATTAATCTGTGTATATGAAAATTTAGTCTAGCACTAAGAATTACAATAAAATGATAAACAGACAAAAGTGTTACATTTAGATACAAAAAAAGGGCTCCTGACCCAAATCTGCTTTATCAAGATTGTTAGATCGTAACTAACCACTATAATCACAGCAAACTACTTGCTTAACAGCAATAACAGCAATAACAGATATGGAAATCATGAAAGACAACTTTATTCAATACCTGCTAAAAAAACGACTGGGTAGCGTTTTTACTTTTTGCGCTTTTATTCTCCTTCCCCATTTTGCCGTCGCCAGCGAATTTATTACTGAAGAACTTAACCGTCCCGAGCAGAAACAAAGTACCTGGATGGTTTTACCTTATATCTTCAGCTCCGACAGCATGGGGCTAACAGGTGGCGCAGTCGCTATTTTTGATGGTTTTGTGCAGCCGCAAATGACCATAGTTGCCACCGCATTTATGGGGGAAGAGTTAGACGTTAAAGAAACGTTTAACAATGAGGCGGATCAAAAACGCACTCAAGGCGGTATGCTTGCCGTTAGCAGTTATAATCCCTCATTTTCTGATCGTCTATTTATTAGCTTCCTTGGTGCTTATGCATATTACCCGAACCAACGCTTATATCTTGAGGGCGGTAATGACTCAGTAAAAGACTTAGAATCAGATACTCTGACGCCACTGCAAACACAAGGCGACAATGATTGGTTTAATCTTGATTTTCGTTATGTATTGCCATGGGGTGAAAGTGAAAATACCATTTTGCCAGAGATTCAATTACGCCGTGGTATAGCTGTTAATCGTGATTTAACTGGTGGTGGGGAGGTATTTACCAGCGGGCAAACTATTTTGGGCAGTGAAATTTTTTACTCAGAATGGAGCGCTGAAAGATTTATCGAGGAGCCTGCAATTAATAGCAATGGCTTACGTTTATATCTAGAGCATAACAATACAGATTACCCCCGTAATCCCTCGCGAGGCTATGCATTTACAGGTAAACTATCTGCTGATTTCGGTCTAGGCAACTCCACACAAAGCTGGAATGCATTGGAATTTGATTATTCACACTATATCGAACTGCCCAATTTCTCCTGGAGCAGACAAAACGTTTTAGCCTTTAATGGCTGGACGGCTTATTCCCCCTCATGGGATAAATCCGCTAAATTACACCCGAATGGTGTACTCGATAAACATCAAACACCAATGTGGGAAGGCGCAAGGTTAGGTGGCTGGACGCGTATGCGTGCTTACGATAGTAATCGTTTTAATGATAAAGCGGCTATCTACGGTGCAATTGAATATCGCTTAATACCCAGCTTAAATCCAATGGCAGATCAGCACTGGTCACCATTTCCAATTGATTGGTTCCAAACCGTAATATTTGTTGAAGCAGGACGTGTCGCTGAACAATATAACATTACGACACTGCTAAGTGATATGAAATTTGATGTCGGCTTTAGTGTGCGCGCATTAGCGGCTAAGGTCCCCGTCCGTTTTGAAATGGCATTTGGTGATGAAGGATCGGCTATGTGGGTGATGCTCAATCAGCCGTTTTAAAAAACTGCTCTCCAGCAGCGCATATAATATATATCGTCGTTCACTAGAACTTGTATGTTTAATAAAAAGCCAGAGCATCTTGCGTTCGATCCATAAAAAAGAGAGCGTACATCCTTCTGATGGCTGACTCCAGAAGATATCAGGACAAAGACATTTCAGATTTTCTAAATGTCGGTACTGCCACTATCTATCGAACAAAAAGAGATTTGTGGTTAATTTTGATGAGGCGATGAAGCAACTGGTATCTGATATAACCCGTCAAGCGCAGTGAAATAGGGAAGAAAGCTCGTGGAGATCTTGCGATTAATCAGTGTTCTATCTGATTAATGATCTAGCAGTTATGCACTAGTCTGAACAGGCTAGTGCATAACTCTTGCGGAATATACAAAAATATACATACAAGGCCAAAGGCAGAGCTGACTCACAAGTTAATCAAATGCTTTCAGTGTTCTGCTTCTTTTCCTGCTATTTGAATAAAACCAGATACTCTTTAACAAGTAACCTCTTAAAAAACTCCGTTAGGAAGGATGTAAACAATGCATAAACATATATGGAAATTGACTTATCTATTACTCACTCTAATCCTTATTCCCATAACAACGTCAGCAACGGATCTGAATTATTCAGCTTGGCCTAGAGAGATCCCTTTTGAGCTGGGAATCATTGTGATCTACCAGCCTCAACCCGAAAAGTTAGAAGGAAATAAATTATTTGCCCGTGCAGCCGTTGCTCTGGAGTTAACAGACCGTGAACAGCCCGTGTTTGGAGCGATCTGGTTTAGTGCTCGTCTTAACACGGATCGCGCAGCCCGATCGGCTACATTTGAGGATGTTAAAATCACCCGCGTGCGTTTTCCTAATGAAAAAACTGAAAATGCCAACCGACTTAGTGAGTTGATTGAAAAAGAGCTTCCCAAAAACCAGCTTCCTATTGATATGGATAACCTAATTGCTACGTTAGAGCATGTGCAAGATCGTGAAAAAACAGCAGAAAATATTAATAATGCCCCACCGAAAATATTGTTTATTAACGAACCAGCAGTATTAATCAGTATTGATGGAGAGCCTCAATTAAAACAAGAAAATGGCATCACACGAGTGATCAACACGCCATTCACTATTATTCAAGATAGCAGTGATAGCTACTGGTACCTAAATGCAGATGCTACTAATTGGTATAAGGCAAAAGAGATTCGCGGAGAATGGAAGTTAACTCATTCAGTTCCCTCTAAAATAGCCAGCATGGCTCCTGTATCTGAAGAGTATGAAGACACGGGTATTGAAGGAGATCAAATTGATGGTCCTGCGCCTAAAATAATAGTCTCGACAGTGCCAACGGAACTGATATCAAGTACCGGAAAACCTAAGTTCACCCCGGTTAACGGTACCGATCTTCTTTATGTCAGCAATACCGAAAGTGACGTATTGATGGATATAAAAAAACAGCAATACTACATCCTACTTTCTGGCCGCTGGTACAATAGCAAATCGCTCAATGGGCCATGGAAACATATAATGGGAGAGGAGTTACCTCGCGACTTTCCAAACATCCCTCAAGAATCAGAAGTGGCGACGGTTCGTTATGCAGTGCCTGGCACAGAGGAAGCAGAAGAAGCGGTAATGGATGCTCAAGTACCACAAACAGCAACTATCGAACGTAACAAAGCCAGCTTGACTGTTGAGTATGATGGTTCTCCAATCTTTAAAACAATAGAAGGGACGCAACTTTCCTATGCAGGCAATAGCGCCACCCCAGTTATTCGCTTTAAAGGTAGCTATTTTGCCCTAGATCAGGCGGTGTGGTTTGTTGCAGATACAGCAACAGGAAAATGGCAGGTTGCAACAGCAATTCCAGCGGATATCTACACAATTCCCCCTGAGTCACCTCTCTATTACGTCACCTTTGTACATATTTACAGCTACACACCTGAGGTAGTTTATATAGGTTACACTCAAGGTTATAGTAACGTATATATTTATCACAATACGATTGTGTACGGCACAGGCTACTGGTATCACGGATGGTATGGCCGCTATTACTACCCACGCCCTTCCACCTGGGGATTTCATGTTCGTTATAACCCTCGTGGGGGGTGGCGCTTTGGCCTAAGTTACAGTAACGGACCATTTACATTTACTATTGGTCGTGGCGGATGGTACCGAGGAGGATGGTGGGGACCAGGTCGCTACGGTAGTTATCGTCGAGGATATAAACACGGTAGTCGAAAAGGTTATCGTGCAGGTTATAAAGCAGGAAAACGAAACGCATCCAGAGACAATATCTATCGATCTCAGCGTAATCAAAGCCGTAGCAGTATGATCAGCAATAAAAATCAACAACAAGCGAGATCAAAGGCAGCTCCAAAGCGTAAAAATAATGTCTACGCAGATAGTAAAGGTAATGTGCACCGCAGCACAGGAAAGGGCTGGGAGACAAAAACCAATAAGGGCTGGGATAACGAAAGTGGCGCTAAGAAACAACAAACAACAAAAAGTAATCAACAACTTAATCGTAACCAGCAAGACAGGAAAAAAGGAAATCAAAGAATTCAGCAGCGGCAAAGAAAGCCAAGTACTACACGTAGTAGACGCTGATAAACTTTGCTTATTTTATTAATAAAAATAAATAGAATAATTCGGGGACATCCATTAGTTATTAAATCCTAATTTAATGAATTTATAGAATTCAAAATCTGCTTGTCCCAACTTATCATAAGCAAAAAGCCCGTAACATTCTTCAATGTTACGGGCTTTCTTAATGTGCTCGATGGTAGAGGCATCAAACCAGTGAATACCCCAAGGTTTTCTCTGTTAGAGGTTCGTAGAAAGCAAAAAGCCCGTAACACATTGAAGTGTTACGGGCTTTTCTAAATGTGGTCGGTGATAAAGGATTCGAACCTTTGACCCCCTGGTCCCAAACCAGGT